>CALDSM010000080.1 GCA_937923585.1 uncultured bacterium | reverse complement strand
CATACGAGCTCTGATCGTGACTGGAGTTCAGACGTGTGCTCTTCCGATCTAAAACACCGACTTCTTCTCCCAGGTCGTGCTCAGCGGGTTGAGCACCATCTCTTGGTTTTCAATGCCCACCATCATGCCGTTGGCACCCTCCATCAGCGCCTCCACGGCGCGCACGCCCATTCGGCTGGCCAATATGCGGTCAAAGGCCGAGGGACTGCCGCCGCGCTGCAGGTGTCCGATTACCGAAACCCGGCTGTCCTTGAAATCGGAGACTGCGGCGACCTTCTCCGCCACCTCAAAGGCATTGCCCTGCTCGTCGCCCTCGGCGATAATCACGATCATCGAGGTCTTACCCCGTGACTTGGCCAGTTCCAGACGCCCGGCGATGGTGGCAATGTCGGCGTGCTCCTCCGGCACAAGCACCTCCTCCGCACCCCCCGCAATGCTGGCCATGGCCGCGATAAACCCGCTGTGACGGCCCATTACCTCTATGAAGAACAGCCGGTCGTGCGAATCGGCCGTGTCGCGGATGCGGTCCACCGCCTCCATGGCGATATTCAGGGCCGTGTCGAAACCGATGGTGAACTGTGTGCCTCCGATGTCGTTGTCAATCGTGCCCGGCAGGCCGATGCAGCGTATCCCGTGCTCCGCGTGCAGCGCGCTGGCGCCACGGTAGGAACCGTCTCCGCCGACAACGACAATCCCCTCGATCCCGTGCCGAGCCAGCTGTTCCGCAGCCCGCGCCCGGCCTTCCGCCGCCATGAACGCCTTGCAGCGCGCCGTGTGCAGGATGGTGCCGCCGCGGTTGATAATGCCGCTCACCGACCGCGCGTCCATCGTCTCGATTTCACCCTCAATCATGCCCTGGTAACCGTGCCGTATACCGAACACCTCAACGCCGTTTGCCACTCCCGTGCGTACAACGGCCCGGACGGCCGCGTTCATGCCCGGCGAATCCCCGCCGCTGGTCAACACGCCAATGCGTTTCATGCTTTAGACTCCTTACTGCGCAACTGTAAGCTTTGGATTTACATATCATGAGCCGCGAAGCGGCCATTGGCAATTCCAGATGCGGGACCCCGTCGGTCCCATTTGCCCACGACTTACCGCCGCTTCTTCCTCGGCGATTTTTTCTCCACAGCCTTGGCCTTGTCTGAGCCGGCCGGAACGAGCACCTTGTCACCGATGTTCAGCCGCACGCTCTTCTTCATCTTGTTGTGGGCGAGTAGTTCGTCCAGCCCAATGTGATACTTGCCCGCTATGACCGACGGGTTGTCGCCAGACACCACCGTGTGTACAATTTCTTTCACCTCGGCCTTCTTGGCGGGCGCCTCTTTGGCCGCGGGCTGTTCCTTTTCCTCCGGCTTCTTCTTCGGAGCGTCGCCTGCGGGTTTCTCTTCCCCGGACTTCACCTCATCCTTCTTCGCATCCTTCTCCTCCTCCGCCTTTTTCTCATCCCCTTTGGGAGGCTCCGGCGCGGGTGCCGCCGGTGCGACCGGCGCCGCCGTCGCGCGCGCTGCAATCGGCAGGCACTCGGCGCGCCACTGCGCGAGCGTCGCCACGGCAGATGCTTCCACCCGCCGCCCTGCCCGTTCAAGCGCTTCGGCCTCGTCCACCAGCCTGCGCACCTCGCGCAGCAGCCATTCCCCCCGATGGCGCTCATCCGCGCGCGCCGGTGAACCGGTCAGATACAGCGACTGCAGCTCCTCACACCGGGCAATGGTGTCCGACATCGGTTCGAGGAAGGGTTCGCCCCGGTCATCCTCTACAAGGCACAGCGCCCGTGCCAGTGCGGCAATCTCCGCCATCGCCGGAACCGCCGTGTGCTGCGGCATGGCCCCACCGTGCCATTGCTCCTCAATCTTGGGAAGATACCGCACCAGTTCCAGGAACCTCCCCCGGCTGGCCGCGCTGTTCACATCTCCCTGTATGGCTTTCACGAGGTCCTTCAACGGCGCGGGAAGGCCCGCGCCCAGTTCCCCGTCGCCGAGAAGGATTCCGGCCGTCTCCTCCGCCCGACGCTGCGCTGCGCTGCCTGGAACCACGCCGCCCGTCCCTGTCAGGTACTGCGGGGCGGTGCCCGCCTTCACCGCAAGCTGGGAGTCCCGCACTTCGGGGTGCTCCACGGGATTGCCCAACCCGTCGGTGATCTCCGGGTTTACAACGCCGCTCAGCGCAACGGAAACGTCCGTCTCCGTGCCCGACCAAAACGCGGCAATCCACTGCCCTTCGCGCCGGAACAGCGGCGCCGTCACGCCGTCCGCCAGAGGAAGCATTCCCGCAAACTCGCCTCCCGGAAAACGAACCGCCATGCCGTTCAGATAACCCGCCATGTCGCACAGTCCGCCGTCCGTATAAACCACGCGGGCGTCCATGCCGATGCACGACGCGCCTGCGGCAAGCAACTCCAGGCTCCGTTTCAAGGCGCTCTGCGCACCCTTGACACCCTCCGGCGCGGTCCCGTGCGAAAGGACATTCACCTTCCAGCCTTCATGGCCGTGCTTGAGTGCCAGCATCTTTGCCGCTGCAACCTCGCCGGGGGCTGGCAAATCCTTTCCGTAAAGCACGCACTGCATAACCGGTGCCTCGCCGCATTCAGCGAAGAACTCTTCCAACGCGGCCGCGTCTGTCACCGCCACCTCAACCGGAGCGTTGCCCGCCGATTTTGCCACAGCCTCGGCAAAGCCCACGAACGCCCCCCGATCCCCGGCATACTCCACTTCCCATCGAACCGGAACCGG
>CALDSM010000079.1 GCA_937923585.1 uncultured bacterium | reverse complement strand
GACACGCACCGCCTCCTCGTCGTCGGCGATGAGGAGCAGGCCTGATCCCGGCCAGGGGGCGGCGGCCGCATGCTTCCGGGCGCCCAAACCGGACGCTGTGGAGGAGGAAGACCCGGCATCCGTCCGGGCCGCGACCGGGAAATACAGCCGGAACGTTGTCCCCGCGCCGGGGCTGCTTTCCACCTGGATGGCGCCCCGGTGTCCCCGCACGATGCCAAGGATGGCGGCCAGCCCGAGGCCGCGGCCGGTGGACTTGGTGGTGTAGAAGGGATCGAACATGCGGGCGAGCTGTTCGGAGTCCATCCCGCAGCCGTCGTCGGCCACTTCAAGGCACACATACTCGCCCGGCTCGCAGTTCTCCTGGAAATAGAAGTGGCCGAGCATGTCCGCGGTGATGGAGGCGGCGCGGGTGCTGACGCGGATGCACCCGCCGCGGTCGCCGATGGCCTCGGCGGCGTTTGCGATGAGGTTCATCATCACCTGGTGGAACTGCGGCGCGTCGCCCACAACCAAAGGCAGGCTGGGGTTGCAGTCGAACTCGAGCACAATCTGGCGGGGAACGGTCGCCCGGATCAAATTGGGCGCCTCGGTGATGAGCCTGGCCAGGTTGAGCGGCCGCGCCACGAGGGAGCTGCGCCCGGAATAGGCAAGCATCTGGCTGGTCAGTTCGGCGGCGCGCTGGGCGGCCGTTTCGATCCGCTTGAGATAGGTGTGCAGCGGGGAGTCCTTCGGCAGCCTGCGCAGCGCAAGGCCCGCATTGCCGAGCACCCCCACCAGCAGGTTGTTGAAGTCGTGGGCGATGCCGCCGGCAAGCACGCCGAGTCCCTCAAGCTTCTGGGCGTGCAGGATCTGCTGTTCCAGCCGGATGCGCTGCTCTTCGGCATGGCGGCGCTCGGTGATGTCGCGCGCGATGCCCTGCACCCCCACGGGCCGGTCGCCCACGAGAATCAGGCGTGTGCTCACCTCGACCGGCACATGCTGCCCGTCCTTGGTGATGACCTCCAGCTCGTATTGCGTCGCACCCTCCCCGGCGCGCATCTTTTGCTCAACCATCCGGCGCACGACATCGCGCTGCTCCGGGGTGATGACGTCGTAAATGCGCCTGCGGTACAGATCCTCGCGCCGAAAACCGCTCAGGCGCTCGCCGGCCTTGTTCAGCGAGGTGAAGTAGCCCTGGAGATCGTGCGTGTAGACAATGTCGTTGGCGTCCTCGAAAAGCTGGTTGTACCGGGCCTGCGCCGCCTGCGCCGCGGCCTCGGCCAGCGTGCGGTCCGTCACGTCGCGGCAGATGCCGCGGAACCCCGTGGGCACCCCCCGCCGGTTGTTCATCACGGCCACGGACACGTCCAGCACAGACTCCGACCCATCGGGACGGGCCACCACCAGTTCCACCGTCGGATTGACCGCCTCGCCTGCGGCCAGGGACAGATGCACGTTGCGCATCTTCTCAATGTACTCGGGGGGACAGTAGCGCTTGAAGAAGTCCACGCCGAGCAGCCGCTCCTCCGCCTCGCCCAGCAGGTTGGCCAATGCACGGTTCAGGAAAACCAGCCGCTCGTCAAGGTCAATTTCGTAGTAGCCCTCCCGCATGGTCTCCACGATGGTCTGGTATTTCGTCTGGTCGCCGAGCAGCATCTCCTCCTTGTGCTTGCGCACGGTGACATCGCGCAGGACGGCAATCCCGTATTCTATGCCGCCAAAGGGGCCGCCGGAGGGATCCTTCACGCGCTTGGCATCCTCAGACAGCCAGCGAAGCTCGCCTGAGGGCAGCGGCAGCGACCATTCCTGTCCGCGCACGAGTGCCATGTCCTGAAGCTGGTGGCAGATCTCCATGTGCTCCTGCTCGCCGGGAAGCGCCGAAAAGGGCTTGCCGCGCACCTCTTCCGGGTCGGGAAACTGGTATTCGAGCGCGAGAAGGCGGAAGGCGGGCACGTCTATGAAGAGTACGGTCCCGTCGAGCGTAAACCCCAAAACACCCATGCCGAACGCGGCGGCCACTTCCCGGCGCGCATCGTCCAGCAGTTTTTCCTCGTATGGCCCGTCAGTCATGCATCATCCCCGGCATCCGACA
>CALDSM010000078.1 GCA_937923585.1 uncultured bacterium | reverse complement strand
GGCGACCACCGAGATCTACACTCTTTCCCTACACGACGCTCTTCCGATCTTCAAAGATCACCCCTTCCCACTGCGCTGCCAATTTGTCAAGGCCCGCTTCCGCCGCGTTGTCCAAAGCACCGAGATCCGGATACTTCGCGGCGACCTCCGCGGGCGGACGCGGTGCGGCGGCCAACGTGGCCTCATAGATGTCCAGGTCCTTCTTTTCGGCCTCGCCGATAATGGGGGACGCATAGGCGTCAATTTTGCCGCCGGAAACGGCATACCGCTCTCCCCACTCGAGCAACAGGGCACCCACCACCGTCCAAAAAAGAACGGACACGCCTGCAAAGAGTATCACTGCGGGATGTCTGCGCACAGGCACGGCCTCCATGAACGCGGAAAGCGTCCGCGAAAAGGGACTGGTTCAACTCCGCACACTATAAACGTTCCTGCGGCGTCCCACGCAACTGCCCGCAGGGGGCCGGTTCTAACGTTCACGGCCCGAATCCCGCTTGAGCCTGTCCATCAGTCCGTTGGGAATTGAAATGGACCTCTTCTGACACTCCGCGACCTCAGTCCATGCGTCCTCGAACTGCTTCAGTTCACAGAGAGCTTCCGCCAATTGCGTTCGGAATTCGCCGCTGTCCGGCTTGAGCTGCAGCGCGGTTCGGCAGCCCTCGGCAACCTTGTTCCAGTTTCCGGCGCTCCTGAATTCCGACAAGGCGATTCGAAGGTCAGTTGTGACGGCTTCGTCCTGCGCGGCGTCAAGCCCAACCGCCTTCCTCATCCAGGAAGCGGCTTCGCGAAAATCTCCCTTCAAGGCAAGGCAGGAACCGAGCATTCTCTGGAGGTGCGCGTTTTGTCCGTCCATCGCCACAACCTTCCTGAACCGGCGGACCGCCTCATCCGTGTCGCCGCTTCTGAGAGCCACATTGGCGGCTGTCACGTGTGTGTCCTTGTATTCCGGATACAGTTCGAGCAGTTCATCGCCCTGGCGGCGGGCCTCCGCGGGGTCGCGTCCAATGAGCGCCCAGGCCAGTCCGTTCCGGTACTGCCAGGTGCACGGCGCGTTTGCAACCAGGAACCGAAGGTCATCCAGTGCGTCCGAACCCCGCCCCAGGGTGTTGCGGCACTCCACGAGGCCGAACCGAATACGCAGATTCCCGCCATCCAGTTCGAGTGCCTGACGGTAGCCCTCAGCGATGGCCTCGTCGGGATTTGCCCCGACCTGTCTTTCGAGGAGGGCTTGCAGCGACTGCAGGTGTGGCACCACAGGATTGCCAATTTGTTTGTCGAACATGGACAATACCGTTTTTACCTCCCGGAGCTGCACTCCGGGCGAGTACCCCATCAATTGCATGCATTGTTCCATCGAGGGCGGTTCCGGTGACGCGCTGCCGCAGTCCCCTTTCTGCTGAACAAGCGCCATGACGGTTCCAAACATCTCCCGGGCAACTGCGTAATTCCCCCGGAAGGTGAAATGAATATGGTCGTGGAACTGTTCACATCCCGTTATCCCGTCGGGGCTGTCGGCCTCGAGCGCCCGTGCGGTGTCTATCAGCCGCACGCCTGCGCCGGAATTTGAACGCGCAGCCTCACCGATGATTCTGTTGATCGTGGTGTTGGCCGACAGACAGCCCAGATCATTTTCCGCTGCCTTGTGAAAGCATTCCCGGGCACGCCCATGGTCCTCCAAGGCCAGATAGCAGTGGCCCAGCCTGTACATGAGGTCGGCGTGGGTATCGTCAATGGCTGCGGCGCGTTCGTAGGCGCCGGCGGCGGCGCTGTAGTTGTGCATGCGCTCCAGGCTCTTGCCAAGTTCGTAACCGAAGAGATCCCACTCGGCCTCCTCAGCCGGAGTCAACGTCTTGCGGTGTTCAGAGGAGGCGGGCGGGGCGTCCTTGAGGTTGCGTCCCACCGTACACAAAGCGGTTTGCGCGCCTGCGCGCCGTGCAGACCCGCAAATGCTGTCCAAATTCTGCCTGAAGGTGTCGTAGACACGCTGAAAACGGGGGTCTCCGGCATCCCTCACCCCAACATCCCCCCCCCACTTCAGGTGTGCCACGGACTTTGAGAAGATCTTCTGCGACGGGACGCCGAACAGTTGGAACAGCCTCAAGTCGGACAGCCACAGATTGGCACGGACGATGGCCTGCATCACGGCAGCCGATTTGTGCCTGCTGCCCACCACGGTCTGCAGACCGAAGGGACCGATGATCTCATTGTTGCCCATGTACACGAGAAAGAGATCGGGCTGCAATTTGGCGCACTCTTCCGCCATGTAACGCATGGTGAAGGAATTCATGCCGTTGAAGCCAACCGTAATCACCTCAAAACGGCAGCCGGGACAACTACTGCGCAGCATGGTTTCCAGCATGCAGCCCATGCTGTAGTCCGGAAAGAACCAGCCATAGGCCGCCGAACTGCCAAACACAAACACACGGTACGTGCCCGGCGCCTTGGTTCCGCGAACCACCGTGCTCCCAGGATAATCATAGCGCGGCAGAGGGCCCTCCAGATTGATGAACTGGTCATAGTACCTGGAGTTGAGAACATACCAGTCCGCACCGTCACAGTGCTTCTTGATGAAAGGCTGCGTGGAGTGTCCGTATCCCCACGCCCGCAATCCGCCCTCGGCAAGCGCCAGAAGAAGCACCGTTTCGGAAAGAACCACAACCGTCAGCAGTATGCGCCTTCGCCAAGGATGGGATCGGGCAAAGAGTGACATCATCGCCGTGACTCCTCTGTGCCGGACCTTCGTCTCATTTCGGCCCGGGGCCGCGCCGCCTCACTTTCTGAGCCGTTTCGGCGACACTTCGGGTTGACGGGACGAGGAACAGCCTTTTCCGGACGGTTGCACCGCACTTCAGGAGCCTCCCCCGCGTTTCAGTATCTCCTGAAGGCTGTACACCGTCGGCAAGTCAAGGGGCTCGATTTGCAGCGCCCGTCTGCAGGCCTCAATCGCGCCGCGCAGGTCATTCCTGGCAGCAAGAACACGTCCGATGTCTCCCAGGGTTGCCGAGTCGGTGGGATTGATTGCCAAAACCTTTCGGTACGCCTCAAG
>CALDSM010000077.1 GCA_937923585.1 uncultured bacterium | reverse complement strand
ACCAGGGCGGCACGAGGCCGCGCCACAGCGCATGGGTTGGACAATGCCGCGGTCCGGGTCCACGGGGCACCCAGGGCGGCACGGTGGCCGCGCCACAACGCATAGCTTGACAGTGGCGGTGGTCCGTGTCCACGGGGCACACCAGGGTGGCACGAGAGGCATATCAAGCCCCACAAGCCGCACCGTGGCCGCGTCAAGGGCACAGGCATACCCAGGGCGGCACGGTGGCCGCGCCACAGCGCATGGGCTCGACACTGGCGGCAGTCCGTGTCCACGGGGCACCAGGGCAGCACGAGAGAGAGGTTATCAGAGTGTTATCAGACCGTTTCGGAATACCCGTCACAAGACGCTGTGCAAGGGTGTGAACGCCAAATATTCCCACCCCGATGCTGTGTGTAATCCCCGTTGTGTGGGGATGTTTCGTGTGCTGATATGTACCGCAGAAAGCGAATTGGTCAGGATTCAATCGGAATGTGGGCGCGGTGGGGTGGGGAAGAGTTCAATTCCCTCATATTTCCCCCCAACCCCAGTCGCTCACTGTCATTCACTGGCACAATTGCAGAGCGAGAAGAAGTTGAGCGACTTCACGAAGGAAGAATTGATTGACGTTCTAAGTCGTTTCTTCGAGCGGGATAAGGCGTTGTTTGAAGGGGAAATGAAATGGCGCGCCCAACAGGATTCGAACCTGTGGCCTCTTGCTCCGGAGACATCCGGAAAGGATGGAAATAAGCAATGAGTGCGCATATATACTGTCATGTTGCGCGTAACTTCCCTTACTCTTCCCCCTTCGGTTTCTCTTTGTTCGGTCATTTTTTCGTTGCACCAGCACCCAAAAAAATCGTGGGTCCTTCCCATACCAAACCGAGACGAGGGGTTTCCGTTTTGCCCTACGCAAAGTTTGTGTCTACTGGGGGGGTTATCATGATAACGAAACTGTTTGGCATGAGACTTGCGTGGGGTTTGGGGCGGGGTCATCGGGGGTGTTTTGTGAGGGCAGGTCGGCTGTTTGGGTTTCAACGATAGTTGCAGCACCGCTTGGCGTAGACTACGCCAGAACTACACCAAGACGGAATGTTGCGGGTTGCATTGAACAAAGAAAAGGCGCATAATTCAGGCGTGGTATGCAATGGATTGTGTGGGCAACAAGTAGTACAATTAGCTCTTAATCACAAGGTCGAGGGTTCGACTCCCCCACGACCCACCAGATAGTGAACAAAGGACTTGCGGTGTTCCCGCGGGTCCTTTTTTCATTTGGTGTAATCGCTGCGACTGGCCCCATCCTGAATAGACGGGAAGCTCCCCCATTCCCCATTTCCCTCGCAGGGATGACTCACACGGCCATAAGTTGCGCGGCAGAGCAAGGCGCAATCGAGAATTGGCCCACGAGGGCGCGCCCGAGACGGGGGCCGCGGCAAGGGCATTTCCGTGTCTTTCTGTCTATCCAGAATTCAAGTGGAATGTGGGCGCGGCGGGGTGGGGAGAGTTCTAATTCCCGCATCTCCCCCCACCCGCTGTCCACCACTGTCCAACACGACGGCACGGGGTGTCTTGAAACGCTCTACTGAAAGAAAGCTATAACCCGAAGAATGAAGGGAGTCTAAAGGGGACATGCAACGATTCATGGTGTGTAACATTCGAACCTATGGCCTCTTGCCTCGGAAGCAATCGCATGTTGCTGAGTTTACAACTGAGTCGCGGTGACTTCAAAGGGATATGCGGAGAAACAGGGAACACCCCCGCCGAAAAGGGCAAAAGAAAGGGCTTGACATAAACCGGTGAGAGTGATAGTAATCTAGTCACACCGGATGCGCGGTGTAACAGTTGAAACAGGGTGGCGGCGATGGTGGCGGCGGTGAACGGAAAGAACGGGACCGGCGTGTATGTCGGCCCCGTTCTTTTCGTTATGCCACGAGTTCCGCGCCCTAAGAACGTGCAAAGCACGGAAAGGCTTGAATGATGAAAGAAGAAATGGCATTGGGTGCGGTGCTGACGCTGGCACAGGCCGCTAAACTGGTTCCCGGCGGTCCTGTGGCCCCGCAGACGGTTTGGCGGTGGATTCGTACCGGGGTGCGGTCCATGGACGGACAGACGGTCCGTCTTGGCTGCTACAAGATGGGAAGGAAGATTGGAACCACTCCCGTCATGCTGGCAGAGTTTTTTAGGGCGGCGGGTTGTCGGGGCGACGGCGCGGCGTATGACGCGGGCGGCGGTAATGCCTTTGAGCAACACCCGAACTGAGCGGCACGGTGGTGTAGAGACCCCGCGCGCATGTGTGGGCGGGGTGTTTGCCCGAAACAAAAAAGAATGCGTCCCGGAACCCTGACAGGAATCACCGGGACGCTTGGGCAAGTTAACATGCAAAGGATAACACAAATCATGTGGAGGGTGTTGTATGCCTGAAATCATACAACCCGGTCCCTTGGAGGGCAACTATACACAGATTGCAAACTCCGCAGTGAGGGACAAGAATCTTACCGGGCAAGACTTTAGGGTGTATGCCTACCTGCGGTCACTCCCTAATAAGGCAGAGACCGACAGGAACCGTATCGCCCGCGCCTTAGGATTGAACGGAAAGACGGTAGACAAGGCTGCACGAAAATTAAGAGAGAGGGGATACGTTGTGGCCGTAGAACGGCGCAACCCGAACGGCACTAAAAGGCCACCACTCTGGCGTTTGACACATGGGCAATCAGAATCACTGCCACTGCCCAAAAAGAGGACTGTGGCACGCCAGTCTAGTTTGCCACCGCCCGTTTCACCACCCCCCGAAAGATGGTCCCCTGTACCCTATAAAAGACTTCTTCCGAAAAAGAGCATTTCAGATCAAGCCGATTCGGCGGACTCACAAACGAACAAACGGATGGCCCCACAAGGCCCCGCCCCGCTCCGCGCCTATTCAGGGGCACACCCGGACACCGCCCCTGCCCCGGCTCATGTTGGGGCAACGTTGGCGGCACTAGGCCCATACCTAGGCCCGTTAAACAGGGACAGCCTGACGAAAGAGGTTATTGATGCTACCAAAGAGGGTCCGGAGTATAACGCATGGTGGGGAGAAGTGGTTCAACTGGTTGCGAATTGTGGCGAAATGGGGGAACTGGAAGATAAGCTAAAATACGTCCGTGATTGCGCTAATCCAGCAACACGGCGCGCAAAAGACTTGGGTGAGTTGCCGGAACCAGGAAAGTACATGGCGGCACGCATGAAAGAGGTACTGGCACGCCACAAGAAGCACTTGCCCAAGTTCCCGAAACCCTGCAAGGCAGAGCAAAACTGAAATACACCCGCCAAACCGATTCCGACCGACCGATAGAGTAGGGCAAGGGCACAGCCCTTGTCCGGTTGCCGGTCGGATCGGTGAGTGCATACACTTTCAAGAACCCCCGAACGGGCACTAGGACGGTACGAAAGGCACGCCATGCCAACAGGCCGCGCCGTGGCCGCGTCAGTGGCACGGACACACCAGGGCGGCACGAGGCCGCGCCACAGCGCATGGCTTGACAGTGGCGGCGGTCTGGGTCCACGGGGCACCAGGGCGGCACAGGGCCGCGCCACAGCGTATGGGCTCGACACTGGTGACGGTCCGGGTCCACGGGGCACCAGAGCGGCACGAGAGGCACACGATGTCTCACAGGCCGCACCGTGGCCGCGTCAGTGGCGCGGGCACACCAGGGCGGCACGAGGCCGCGCCACAGCGCATGGGCTGGACAATGCC
>CALDSM010000076.1 GCA_937923585.1 uncultured bacterium | reverse complement strand
CGCGCGTGCTCCGCAGGCAGGGAAATGCCGCTGGGGCCATAAAGGCGGACCGGCGCAGTCTGCAACTGAAACCCAACGATGTTGCCGTCTTCAAAGATCTGGTTCTCACACTCTGTGATGCGAATCGTCTGGCGGAAGCGAAGGAAGAGATCCGGCGTTGGCGCGCAGAGGCCCATGAGTACGGACAGGGAAGCGCCGCGTCACAGCAGGGGGCCGGGCGAACACGAAGCGCGCCCGGGAATGCGGCCGAAGAAACGCCTGCTGAAACCCGACTCTCTGTGCTGCGGGAATTGTACGATGCCCTTCCGCATGACCCCGGCACTGCAGACACATTCCGCGGCCTGTTTGTGAAGGAGGCCGCGCGGCTGGAAACTGCGGGAGACTTGCGGGATGCGGTGATCGCCTGCCGGGAGGCAGTCCTGCTTGACCCGCACAACAAAGCACCCCTCCCGTTCCTGCGGAAGGTTCTGGCCAGGTGCAGTCCGGCCGAACGCCGCACCGTTTGGGGGGCTGTTTGGAGGGACAATCCCGGCCTTCCAACTGCTGCCGCGCCTTCCGCTACCACAGAAGACTCTGCGGGGACAAAACAGCCATTTCGGAACTCGCCGAAAGATTCTGGCTCCGCCGACACATTCCAGAGCCTGTTTGTGGACGAAGGCGGGCGGCTGGAGGCTGCCGGAGACCTGCCGGGCGCCGTGAGTGCCTACCGGGAGGCGATACGCCTTGACCCGCAGAACATTGAACCCCTCCGCCTCTTGGAGAATGCCTTGTCACAGGGCAGCACGGGAGAACACCGCGCCGTTTGGGAGGCCACACTGGCTGTGAATCCCGGCAATCCTCACGTTGCCATGTTTTGTGGAATGGCCCGTGCTGCCGCAGGCGACTTGGCCGGGGCGACACAACTGTTCCGGACCCTGCCGGAGAATCTCAATTCCGCAGGCGTGTTTCAGGGCCTGTTTGTGGACGAAGGCATGCGGTTGGAGGCTGCGGGAAACCTGTCCGGCGCGGTGGGCGCCTATCGGGAGGCAATCCCGCTTTATCCCCAGAATCACGAACCGGTCCGGCGCTTGGAGAATGTGCTGTCCAAATGCGGCCCGGCAGAGCGCCGTTCCGTATGGGAGGCCACTCTGGGTGACAATCCGGACAATCCGCACGTGGCCGTGCTTTGCGGAATTGCCCGGTTGGCCGCGGACGATGTTGAAGGCGCAAAATTGGCCTTTGACATCTCCCGGCGGCTCGCGCCTGAAGAGTGGCATTACAGCAAACTTGCCGCCGACGCCTTGGCGTCCGCTGGTGTCTGGGACGATGCAGTCAGCGGCTATGAGCGCGCCTTGACCCCAAATCCCGGCTTGGGGTGCCAACCCCTTCTTGTTGCGACCGGCTGCCGGAATGAGCTGGCGGGTGACATCCCGGGCGCAATGGATGCCTTCAAGAGTGCCATTCTTGCGGATCCGTCAAACCCTGAACCCTACTGGCGACTGGATACTGCCTGTCCGAAGACAAATCCGGAGATTGCGGTGGGCCTGTGGCGCGGGATTTGGGAAAGCGTCCCCGAAAATGCGGTCGTTGACGTGCTCTACGGCGAAAGCCTTGCCGCCGCCAATTCTGCCGCCGCCGCCCGAACCCTGGTCGAGGCTGCCCTGCGACTTGGCGGCAACGACAGCAACGTGCTGGCCCGCGCGGGCAATGTCTATTCCTCCATGGCGGACTGGGCACAGGCAAAGGCCTGTTATGATCGCGCACTGGCCATAAACCCGGGGCTTGAATTCCTGCACCGGCGCCTTGAGGATGTGCAAAAGGGCGCTGCCGGGGCTGGAGCGTCGAAGTCACCCTGAATCAAGTTCGGCCCTCATGGGCGGCGCCATTGCGGAGATCGCCCCTCTCCCGGTTGTCTCCCGTGCTTCGGGTTCGCCAAGAGGTGCTCGGATTGTGCATGATTGGTGTTGTGAATGCGGTTGAACGCATTGCGTCTGGGCAATCTTGGATTTCGATAAGTCGGCCCGACCGCACAATAGGGCTGGTTGTCAGAATTTCGGAGTCATATGAAGGCACGCGCCGATGAAAAAAGGGACCCTGCAACGGCGATTACAGTGAGGCAGGGTCTGGTCAACGGGCTACTGGCGCTGGTTTCGCTGGGCGCGGCGCTCGCGCTTTCCGAGGTGGTGCTCAGAAGATATGAGTCCACTGTGGTGGAGCAGGCGCGCGTGGAGGCGGGCGACTCCGCCATGGACAAGTGGGTCTGGTCCTTCCCGGACAGCAATTTTGACTTTCGCAAGGCATTCCAGTGGGATCTTCATGGGGACAGCCTAATCCACACCCGGTCCGCGAATCGGAAACTGGTGTATGAGATGCGCCCCAACACCGCCATCGGCGATGTGATCAAGATCAACCCGCTTGGATTTCGGGAACGGGATTTCTCAGCGACGAAACCCGCCGGAGTCTGCCGCATTCTGGTGGTGGGCGATTCGGTGACCTTTGGCTGGGAACAGAAGGTGGAGGACACCTATCCTAAAGTACTGGAAAGCCTCCTGAATTCGCAGGAATCTTCTGCGCAGCGTTATGAGGTCTTGAATCTTGGCGTGGTGGGCTACAACGCCGAACAGGAGATGGAGTTGATCAAGACCAGGGCGCTGGATTTCCAGCCGGACCTGGTCCTCATTGGGTATTGCGTGAACGATCCGGCCGTGGGTGCGGACCGCGGACTGTGGCACCATTTTACGCGCACCCGCTTTTGCACATGGGATTTTGTGAAGCTCCGCTGCGCGGTTCTGGCGGAACGGTTCAGCCGCGAGGGATTGGTCGAGCGAAGCTACCGGGAAATCGCGCGGGTCTGCGCCGAACGCCGCGTCCCGGTGGTCGTTACGCTCTTTCCGGCCATCTGGATAGCCCATCCCGTGGGCAGCTATTACCAGGAAAACAGGGCGATGCAGGAACTGTGCGCGCATTTGGGGCTGACGGCGCTCGACCTGTTTCCCGCATTTGCGGCTGCCGATCCCGACAGTTCCAACGTCGTCAACAAGGTTCTGGTCGGCGTGCATCCGACAGCCCTGGGAAACCGCGTCGCGGCGGAGGCAATTTGTCGTTTCTTGAAGGAGCGCGTGTTTGGTGCAAAGCCCTGAGTGCGGTATGAACGCTGGCAACAGCCATAAAGCAGTGGGCTGGAAGGAATTGGGTGTATGCCAATGGACAACGAAGCGCGCAATGAAGAACACTTTCGGAAACTGGAGCGGATGTATGCCACCGCGCCGGTGAATGACTACTTCCGGCCGGTCATGCGCGTGGGACACGGCGTGGCCGAGGTGTCCATTGCCGCACGGAAGGACTTCCACCATGCGGCGCACGCCGTGCATGGGGTGGTGTATTTTAAACTGCTTGATGACGCGGCTTTCTTTGCCGCGAACTCGCTCGTGAACGATGTCTTTGTCCTTACGGTGTCCCTGAACTCCTGCCTGTTGCGTCCTGTCACGGAGGGCGAGATGAAGGCAACGGGGCGCGTGGTACACCAGTCGAAAAGCCTGATCATTGCCGACGCGGAGGTGTTCGATGCGGAAGGCCGCCAGCTTGCGCGCGGCACCGGTACCTTCATGCGCAGCAGGACTGCGCTTTCGCCGGGCATCGGTTACGCGTAGAATCCGCAGGCGGCGCATTGGGGCCTTGACAGTCCGCGGTGGCTGCCAGATAATAGGCCCGCCGCGCGCCTCATCCAACGGCTGTGATACGCCCGCATCTCGACAGCCGCAGGCGCCGACAGCCTAACGCCGGGCAGGAGAACGTCATGACGCGTCTGGGAATCGCAGGACTTGTTCTTATCCTCGCCGGATGTGCGACATCGCGTCCGGCCCTTGTGGTGGAAAAGGCGGGCGGCGCCTTTGAGGGCGTTTTCCCCGCGCGGGACTTCGGCGCAGTCGCAGACGGGGTTGCCGACGACACGGCCGCCATCCAGAAGGCGATTGACTGCGCCTGCCAAAAGGGCGGGACGGTCTATCTGCCGCCGGGCCGCTATCATGTCGCCGGATCCTTGCACGTGAAGCCGGGTGTGACGCTGAGGGGGGCCAACACGGCGCCGATGTCCATCACGCCGCTGACGGGCACCATCCTTCTTGCCACGGGCGGACGCGATGAAGAAAGCGCCCCTGCCCTCTTTGAAATGACGAATGCCGCCGTCGTCACCGGGCTTACCGTGTTCTATCCCGATCAGAAGGTGGACGACATTCATCCCTATCCTTGGACGGTCCACATGCAGGGATTCGACACGACGCTTGAAAACGTGACGTTCATCAACAGCTACAACGGCATCAAGGTGGGCCCCGAGCCCAACGTGCGGCACCGGATTCGAAGCGTGGCGGGCTGCGTGCTGCGGCGGGGACTCCTGGTGGATGCCTGCACCGACATTGGCCGCGTGGAGAATGTCCAGTTTCATTGCCACTGGTGGAGCGACGCGGTTACCGGCGGGGACTTCGAGAAGGTCATGAAGTACATGGTGGCCAATCTGGAGGCCTTCGTGTTTGGCCGGACCGATTGGGAGTACACGACCAATAATTTCGTGTTTCCCGCCAAGGTAGGCTGGCGCTTCATCAAGACCGACGCGGGCAT
>CALDSM010000075.1 GCA_937923585.1 uncultured bacterium | reverse complement strand
AGCCGATCAGTTACTACCGCCAAATCAAGCCCATCTTCGACAAGACCTGCCTGCCCTGCCACACCAGGGAGGGCAAGGGCCCGCAGGACATGAGCTACGAGGCGTTGAAGGAGGACTACACCTTCTGGTTCTCCGGCGCCATGTTCACCGACATGACCACCAAGTACAGCGGCGTCCACGGTGGCTCGCGCACCATTCCCGGACGTTTCGGTGCACGCTACTGCAAGATTAGCCAGGCGCTGTTGAACGACCAGCACCGCAAGTCCGTAACCCCGGAGGAACGGCACCAGGTCATCCAGTGGCTTGACTGCAACTCGCTGCGGATCGGCGCCTACACCCGCGAGGCGGCGCAGTTGGACGGCGAACTCGAATGGCCCGCGCTCGACGTGGATCCCGCCAACCCGCAGGGCGTGGACGGCACGCAGCCCGGCCTGCGCGGCATGTTCTGGCACGAGAACACCTGGGGCCCCTACCCCATTCTCTTCTCGGAGCACGTCCACGACCGCGTCGCCATCCGCAACAAGGCGGGCGAGATCGTGTGGGAGTACGGCGTGCCCCATCCGCAGGACGTGTGGATGCTGCCCAACGGCAACATCCTCACCACCTACTACCAGGGCGTGCGCGAGATCACCCGTGACAAGCAGATCGTCTGGGAGTACAAGACCGAGGCGCCCAATGAGATTCCCAACTGCCAGCCCCTGCCCGACGGCAACGTTCTGATCGGCATCGTCGGCGAATGCCGGCTCATCGAAGTGAACCGCAAGGGCGAGATCGTGCATCAGGTGCCGTTGTCCACGACGGAGAAGACGCCGCACTCCCAGTTCCGCATGTGCCGCAAGACGCCCGAGGGCACCTACCTCGTGCCCTTCCTCGCTGAGGGCGCGGTGCGCGAATACGACGCCGACGGCAAGGTCCTCCGCGAATTCCCGAAGCGCCCCTCCCCCGTCGCGGTGCAGCGCCTCGACCACGGGCACACGCTCATCAGCCAGGACCAGTGCGTCACCGAATACGACGCCGACGGCAAGGTGGTGTGGGAACTCATGCCGCACGACATCCCCGACATCAACATCGGCATATTCGCCGGCATCCAGCGCCTGCCCAACGGCGACACCCTCGTCTGCAACTGGAACGCGCAGGATAAGGACGGCAAAGCGGGCGCGCATCTGTTTGAGGTGACGGATGACAAGCGCGTGGTGTGGCAAATCACCGGTGCCGATATCGGGCAGATGGCCCAGTGCCAGGTATTGACGGAGGATTTGGCCGGAGCGCGGTGATGGAACCCGGCCGTAGCGATTGGACCAGGGTGCGATAATTGGGAAACGCGTGATACAACCCGCACATGTTTGGTCTGGTCTTCGACTCCGGAGGAGCCGCACAACAGTAGCCACGGGTAAAGCGAAGCGGAACCCGTGGAAAAGATAGGACGCATTCCGTCCCCGCAGGGGGCGAACAAGGGGTTGACGCGCGGCCCCAGTTGTTCGCCCCCTGCGGGGACGGACCGGTTTGGGCCGTTAACCCCGGGTTCCCTCCGGTCACCCGGGGCTATTTTTGTACGGCCCCTCCGGGGCCAAGAATGGGCGAGCCGCCGGGCTTGGAACCGCCGCGCGGCGGGGCCGTGGCAGCCTACCGCATTCAGCGCAGACTGCTTCCCAACGGCGGCTGGACCGATGTCGGCATGTCGGTGACCTGCGGGACCACGCTCTACGGCCAGGAGCGTGGCAAGACATGGGAGTACCGCGTCATCGCCGTCAACAAGTCCGGCGAGGGCCTTCCGAGCAACACGGTTATGGCAGTGCTGTGAAAGTGCAAAGGATGAAGGGCGAAGGGCAGCAAGGGCAAGAGCAAGGATAAGGGACGAGACTTTGCGATAGTTGAGGGCGCGTAGCAGGTCCCTTTTTGAGTGCGGCGGCCATGCCGCCGCTTTTCTTCCCGCAGGCCATGCCTGCGGGTTCCGGTTCGCCGGGGCATGGCCCCGTCGAAGAAGAGCGGCGGCATGGCCGCCGCACTCAAAAAAAGAACGGGCGCCGCCCGGGGCCACTTCTGCGCACGTCCTTCCATGCCAATGGGAAGGTCTTTCGTTTCCTTGCATTTCTCCCCGCCGGACGCGACAATATGCGCCGTTGCGGACTCCCGTGCAGGGTGACAGCCGGGGGCGGCTGTCCCATATTCCGCAGCGCAACCGCAAGGATTTGCAGCAGATGGATATCCTGAAAGACCGGTTCCGCAAGACGCGCTTCTTCCTGCGCTAGTCGTTGCGCCTTGGCTTCGTCATGGCGCTGGTGCTGGCTGGCGTCTTCTTCGGCGCGTTCTACATCCAGATCTTCCACCACTTCTTCCTGTTCCCGAAACAGGCGGCGCTGTGGAAGGAGCGGAACGCGCAACTCGCGCCCGTGGCGCTGAAGACAGGATGGAACGAGTACCGGGGCGTCATGCACAGCCATTCGGAGGTGTCGCACGATTCGGAGGCGACACCGGCGGAAATCGCGGCGGCGCTGAAGAAGGCGAAGTGCCAGTTCATCTGCATGAGCGACCACTATGTGGACGGCAAGGCGGACTACTCGCTGGGCAAGAAGGGGATGTTTGACGACATTCTGTTCATCCGCGGGTTCGAGATGAAGGACGGGCTCATGCCGTGGGGCCTGCCGGACGACACCGTGTTCCCCAACGACATGCCCTCGGCGGACATGGCAAAGAAGGTGCGCGAACTGGGCGGCGTGACGAGCGTTTCGCACGCCGAGACGTGGCGCCCGTGGGAAATCCAGCAGTTGGACGCGATGGAGATTTACAACATCCACACGGACCTGATCTTCAAGGGCCTGGGCCGGTATTCGCGGGACGAGGTGGCCAAGGAGTTCCTGATCAACTTCCGGTCCTACGGGGACCAGACGCTGCGGTATATGTTCGACGAGGTGGTGGTCATGCTGCTCAAGCAGAAATGGGACCAGCAGAACCTGCGGCGCAAGATGACGGGCATCGCGGCGAACGACATTCACCAGAACGTGGGCATCCGCGGCGTCTACACCGACCGGGACACCTTCCTGCTGCTTGACACGGGGCACAGCGACCCGAAGAAGTGCATCAAGGAGATCAAGCTCAATTTCTTCACCCGCATGCTGGTGAGCGCCTGTTTCGGGCCGCTGGACGTGAACAAGGAACTGTTCCGCATTGACGCCGATCCCTACGAGCGCTCGTCGCGCTTCGTCAACACGCACCTGCTCGCGAAGGACCTGAGCGAGCGCTCCATCATTGACGCCATCCGCCAGGGGCGGGCCTTTGTCGCGTTCAACATGATCGGCGATGCGGCCGGCTTCGCCTATGTGGCGCAGTCCGGCGACAAGAGGGTGACCATGGGTGAGCGCATCGCCTTTGCGCCCGACCTGAAACTGCTGGCGGAGGCGCCGCTGCCGTGCAAGTTCATCCTCATGCGCAACGGCGAGCAGGTCACCACGCAGGAGGGCAGGTCTTTTGAGTTCACCGTGAAGGCCCCCGGCAAGTACCGCATCGAGGCGGCGCTGCCCGCCGTGTGGCCGCTGAGCTCCTATCTCGCGTGGGACTCGTGGATCATCGCCAATCCCATTGACGTTTTCGCGCCCCCGACACCGCCGGCCGCACCACAGAATCCTCCAAAACCGCCCGCCGCGCCGGCGGCAGTTGTCGCACCTCCCGTACCGGCACCGGCACCGGCTCCGGCTCCGACAGCAGTTCCAGCGCCCGCACCTGCGGTTCCTGCCGCGCCCGTAACACCACCCGCGACACCGCCGGAAAGTGTCGCGTTGCCGGCGCCCCCGCCGGCAACCCCGCCAGCCGCTCCCGCCGCACCGGCGGAGGCTGCTCCCCTGCCGTCACCTCCGGCACCAGCGGAGGCGGCTCCACCGGCAGCACCGTCGGCAACCCAGTAGAAACTATCCTAAAACCCATTCACCGACGCTTGTTCCTACCAAGAGAACGTCTCGTCCGTCATCCCCGGGAAAGCGGGGATCCAGAATCTCCACCAGAACCCTGGATTCCCGCTTTCGCGGGAATGACGGTAATGCACGTGATTATTACAGGCTTCGGGCATGTTGCCGCGGAACGCAGGTCTTGGATTAGTTCTTGGTGTGATGCGCAGTGACTGGATGATGCACTGCGAATTGTGGTGTCACGCGGCGCAAGCAAAAGCGGTGTCGTTGCCACCGCACTCCAAAATTGATGCCGCCGCCCTTCGCAGCGGCGGAATGCCGGCGCTCCCAGTGTTGCCTGTCACTTCACCCCAGCCAACTCCGGCCGGTATTCGAAATGCATGGTGTCGTAGTGCCGCCATTTGCCGCCCCAGATGAATCCGTGCCGCTCAAAGGCTTCGACAATCTTTCCCAACCGTTCGTCGGCGGTCACTGCTTGGGGATAGGCGGGCGCTTCGTCCGGGTCTTTCGTGTCCCATCGCCAATAACGTTGCAGCGGCACGGGCAACCTGAAATCAATCGCGATGCCATGGCTGTGCGGGCTTTGCCGCTCCTCCCCCGCCACCACGCGCCAGTTGAAGGTGCCGATGGGTTTGGCCACATAGCGCTTCACGTCGCCGGGCAGCGCGCTGATATCTTTCGCGACCGCTTCCAGGGCGCGCGCCGCATCGTTGATGCGGGTAAAGCGCACTTTTCCAGACGGCCCGGCCGCAGGCCATGCCACGTCCACCAGCGCACGCTCCACCGCCGCCGCGGAATCGCCGTACATCCTGCGGAACAGCGCCCCGCAACGAATGCGGCCGGGGTCTTCATCAACACCCGGTTCGCGCGGAGGCCAGCCGCAGGGATAGACCTGCGACATCTGGTCTTTGGGACTGGCGTGCTTCAGTTTCTCTTCAAAAGACGTCTTGAGCACCCCGTCGTCATAGACCGTTTCCGTGCCGTCCCTCCAACGCAGCACGTTGGGCTTGTCTGCGGCAGAGAACTGCTGCGGATAGGCGCGCACGAGCCGCTGCAGGCCGTCGTCATCGGCCGCGGCAACCCCCGCGCATGCGAGCATCAAGAAGCCCGCCATGGCGATCCGGGAGAGAACGCCGGTCTGATATGTGGGACAGCCGCCCTCGGCTGTCGGTTCGTGACAAGCGTCCAAGGCCCGACAGGCGAGGGCGCCTGTCCCACACTTTTCTGGCAGGCCGGGCAGACAATGCGCTGATGCACCTGAACAGGTCATGGACGGTTCCCCGTCACCGGCCGATCAGCCGGCCCACCGGCGGCGTGACCACCGTGATGGCGCTCTCGGGGCACAGTTCCTGGCAGCAGTAGCAGCGGATGCAAACGCCGTATTCGTAGGTGGGCGGTGCGGTCTTTCCGGCGGCGCGAAAGTCCACCGCCTTGGGCGTGACCGGGCACACCCGCACGCAGGTGCCGCACCGGGTACACAGCGACGCGTTGATCACCGGCCTCGGCACGATGAGGTTCTTGATCAGCCGGGCGAGGTGGGAGTTCATGGTGCCCGTGGTGGACCCGGCCTTGCGGCTCACCTTGAAGTCGGCCACGACGAACGACTCCAGCGGGTCGCCCACCGGCGTCGTGCCGGAGGAGGTGCCCAGCCCCATCTTCTCGCCCCAGCTGTTGGTGGGCACCAGGGCGGGGTCAAGGTTGATGATTTTGCAGGCCGCCGTGTCCAGCGCGACGGGGTCGTCGGAAAGGAGCAGCGCCGACACCTACCGCGGCTTGCCGTTGCGGGGGCCGTTGCCCTCCATCGCCACGACGGCGTCCATGATGAACAGCCGCGGACGAAGGAGGCGGTTCAGGTCCACCAACATCTGGGCGAAACGGTCCATCTCCGCCATGCGCGCATGAAACTCGCCCTTGAGCAGGCCCGGTATGAGATCGGAAGAGCACACGTCTGAACTCCAGTCACGATCAGATCTCGT
>CALDSM010000074.1 GCA_937923585.1 uncultured bacterium | reverse complement strand
CCCTTTCCCACAGCGGCCTGGAACAGCATGGATTTATTGCGGCAGACACAGGCGACCTCAACGCCGCGGATGATTTGCTCCGGTGCCGCGGGAAGTTCGTCCATGAGATATCCGTCGCTGTTTTCCAGCAGGGGGTACCAGGAAGCGTCGCACCAGCCGTCGGGAGCCATGACGCGCGTGACGGGATGGTCGTAGACAACGGTTCCCGCGTTGTTGTCCTCCGCACTGCCAAGCCACCAGGCGGTCTTGAAGCGTGTCGGGGCGGCGGGCAGCAGGCCCTGCGGCTTGCAAAGGATGAGCGACGCGCCCGCCACGGCGGCATCAAGCAGCTCGGGCGTGAGTTGGTTGGAAATGTACACGGCCTGGATAGGATAGGGCTTCTGTTCCGGGAAAGGCTTTGCGCCGCGCGCTGTGAGCGAGGGCAGCAGTTCGGCAGAGGCATAAAGCGGTGCGGTGGTGGCGGAGACGTGCGCGGGATAGATCCAGGTGGACCATTCATTGGTCACGGTTGCGCCGCCGGCCACAAGCCGAACCTTAACGGCAATCCATGCGGGCACATCCGTGTCCGGCAGGGGCACGTCCATTCTGGCCAGTTCGGTGAGCGCGCCCTGTGGGGCGAGCGGCGCGGCCAGAGACTCCTTCGCAATCTCCGCACCGTCCTTTGCGATGCTGTAGGAGAGCGTTGCGCCGGAAAGGTCCGCCGCGCCGAAGTTGGAGACCAGCAACGCGGCCTGCATGCGATCACCGCCGCGATAGGAGAGGGCAATGCCGTCTTCGAGCAGGACCACGTCGTTGTTGAACTGCCGTATGGCATCGCGGTCAATGCCGGGTTTTGGGCGGAGATAGGTGTCCACAATCCCGTTGGAGGTGGTCCAGTAATCCTGGAAGAGCCACCAGTGATAGCCGGAGAGATTGGGGCTCTTCCGGATCCCCTCGATGTCCGTCTTGCGCAGCAGCGTGTAGAGTCTACCTGTGCATTCGGCCCAGCGCGGGGTTTCGTCGAGCAGGCCCATCCCTTGCACCTTGTCCCGCGCGGCGGTCAGCCAGAACGGCTTGAAGTTGTCCTTGAACAGTTCAATCTGGTCGAGGAGCGGGAAGGTGACGTAGTTTCCGGTCTCATGAGACACGACGGGTTTCTTTGGCGCGGGACAGCGATAGAGATCCGGATTGTCGAGCGGATTGTTGAAGACGTCGAACTGGGTGAAGTAAAGGTCGAGCGTGTCCCGGTCGCGCGTGCCCTCGGTGAATCCGGCCTGGGGCACGCCGTCAGAATCCACGATGGGCCGCGTGGTGTCGAGTTCCCTGGCAATGCGGTAGAGATCGGGCGCGATGGGTATGGAATCGTACATCTCATTGCCCATGCACCAGTCCAGGATGGAGGGATGGTTGCGGAAGCGGCGTATGGCGGCGGCCCATTCGGTTTTGTAGAGTTCGAGCGCGGGTCCCTTCGCCTTGTTGTAGAAGGTCTGATAGCCGATGGGCAGTTCAGGTGACACGAGCATGCCCAGTTCGTCGCACACATCGTAATACTCGGGCGGCAGGAAATGGCTGTGGTGGCGGACGTGGTTGAACCCGTATTCCTTCGCCATGCTGATTTTCTTGCGGTAGAAGCCCTCGTCGGAGGGGGCCGCCATGGTCTCGGGATAGATGGCATCGTCGCCGTAGCCGCGCAGGAAGAAGGGTTGGCCGTTGAGGAGGATGCGCGTGCCGTCAATCCTGACCTGGCGGAAGCCGAAGCGGGATTCAACAGCGTCAATGACGGCGTCGCCCTTGGCCAGTGACAGGCGCGCCGTGTACAGATGTGGCGTGTCCGGTGTCCAGAGCTTCGCGTCGCCCACCTCAAGCTGGATTGCCCCCAGGGGTGATTCGGGGGCGGCGTCGGCCCGGACCACCACGTTCCGGTCCTTGTCGAGGATGTCCAGATGCAGCGCCGCACCGTCCGGCGGCGTTCCCTTGACCGACGCCGACACGCGGCAGCGCGCGGGGGCAACAGCGGGTTCGACAAAGAGGTCCTCCAGAAAGGCCGCGTTGCGCGCCTCAAGCGTGACATGCCCCCAGACCCCGCCCCAGTAGGTGTCCATGTAATCTATGATGTCCCACGCGCCGATCATCGTGTCCAGATCCCAGCGCTGCTCGGAATCCACGCGAATGGCGACAAACGCCTGCTTGCCCGGTGCGGCATGGTCGGTGATGTCAAACTCGAAGGGGGAGAGGCAGCCGATGTGTTCACCCAGGAAGCTGCCGTTCACCCAGACGGAAGCGTAGCGGTGTACGCCGCCAATACGGAGGAAGACCCGCTTGCCGGCCCAGTCGGCAGGCACATCAATCTGGCGCTTGTACCAACCCTTGCCAATGAAGTGGTGGCGCAGTCTGTCTGTCTCGGCGCCAACCCCCTGGGCCAGCATGTTGAAGGCGGCTTGCTGCACGTCGCG
>CALDSM010000073.1 GCA_937923585.1 uncultured bacterium | reverse complement strand
CTGCTCTTGGCATGCGCCCAGTGTAGCACGGCATCCGCAGCCTGTCAACAGGGAAATAGGGGAAGCGTCCCCTTATTTCCCTTATTTCCTTTATTTCCTCCTTATTTCCCTTATTTCCTTATTTCTCTGGCCGGGATCAGGCCTGCTCCTCATCGCCGACGACGAGGAGGCGGTGCGTGTCGTCGCCAAGGAAATTCTCGAGCGGCAGGGATTTACCACCCTGGTCGCCGTGGACGGGCGCGAGGCCGTGGACTTGTTCACCGCCCACCACGACAAGGTGGCTGCGGCGCTGATTGACTTCACCATGCCGGTGATCAACGGCCAGGAAGTGATGGAAACGATGCGCGCCATGCGGCCCGACCTGCCCGTTATCATCACCAGCGGCTACAGCGAGGAGGACATCATGGAGCGGTTCCATGAATCCCCCCCCACCGCCATCATCAAGAAACCCTATCGGTCCCGCGATCTGGTCCTGCTCATGAAGAAGGTGCTCGGCGGAAGTTAGCCGCCCGGCGTGCTCCCAATTCTCTTCGCTGCTCTGGACGGAACGGCGAATATGTCGGCGTAGCGTGTCCGACGCGGTGGTCTTTTTTTTGGGGCGGGGTGAAACTGATATCATCCGGCGGCTGTCCAATAGCCACGGATGATTGTGCTCCGCCCAGGAAGGGCGGAGCGGGCATGGCTGCCGGTCATGGTCCACCGACGGCGTGCTTCCTGCAATTATGGGCTTTCAGGACCAACTTTAACCCCAAATGGAAACGAACCGCATGAACAAGAACCAGATCACCCGCAGGGCATTCCTTGCCGCCGCCACCACCACCGCGGTGCTGGCCGGTTGCTCTTCCAAGCCGAACACGGCCAAGGTCGTGCCGGGCAAGGTGTCGCCCAATGCGAAGGTCAACGTGGCCGCCATCGGCGGCGGCGGCAAGGGCCTGGACGACATCATGAACAGCAAGAAGGCGGGCGCGAACATCGTGGCCATCGCCGACCCCGACTGGAAGCGGGCGGCCGAGGGGTTTTACCGCTGCAAGGACGCCAAGCAGTACAAAGACTACCGGGTCATGCTTGACGAGATGGGCAAGGACATTGACGCCTGCACCGTCAGCACACCGGACCATACCCACGCCCCGGCGGCCTACCGCGTGATGAAGATGGGCAAGCACGTGTATTGCCAGAAGCCGCTGACCCACACCATCGCCGAAGCGCGGCTCCTGCGCCAGGTCGCCAGGGAAACCGGCGTGGTCACCCAGATGGGCAACCAGGGGCACTGCCAGGTCGGCGTGCGCGAATTGTGCGAAATGCTGTGGTCGGGCGTGATCGGCGACGTGAAAGAGGCGCACGTCTGGACAAACCGCCCGATCTGGCCGCAGGGCATCGCCGCGCCGCTTCCCGAAGAGCCGGTCCCGGCGGAGATGGACTGGGATCTCTGGATCGGCACGGCGCCGACGCGTGCCTACAACAGCAAGTACGCGCCCTTCAACTGGCGCGGCTGGTGGGATTTCGGCTGCGGCGCCATCGGCGACATGGCCTGCCACATCATGGACGCCGCATTCTGGTCGCTGAACCTGATCGAGGCCGAAACGTTCACGGCCCAGGCCATCGTATCGGAAGGCATGACCGATCAGTGCCCGCCGCTCAAGTCCACCATCAAGATAGACTTCCCCGCCCGCGGCAAAATGTGCCCGGTCAGCGTGTACTGGCATGACGGCGGCATCCTGCCCGACCGCCCGAAGGATATCCCCGCCGACCAGAAGATCGGCGACGGCGACAACGGCTCGCTGTTCATCGGCAGCAAGGGCTACCTGACAGCGGGCGAGTACGGCGGACGTCCCCGCCTGCTGCCCGACGCGGCCATGGCGGACTACAAGAAGCCGGCGCAGACCATCAAGCGCGTGTCGCACAATGACCCGTACTACGACTGGATCGAGTGCATCCAGAACGGCGAGAAGACCGCGTCGAACTTCGACTACGCATCGCCGCTGACGGTGGTGGCCAACTTCGGCAATGTTGCCCTGCACGCAAAAGGCGAGCCGGTGATCTATGACGTGAAGAACGGCAAGGTCACGAACAACCCGAACCTGAACGCACTGCTGACCAAGGAATACCGCAAGGGCTGGGAACTTCCGGTCTGATTCCTGTTACAATGATGCATTGACCCCCGCGCGCCCTGCCCGGAAACCGGGCAGGGCGCCGGAATTATTAGTGGATGGGACTGCGCTTCTTTTGAGTGCGGCGGCCATGCCGCCACTTTTCTTCGCCGGGGCATACCCCGGCGCGGCGGAAGCGCAGTTTCCGTAAAGGCGGCGGCATGGCCGCCGCAAAATAGGCGTTCAACCTGGATGAAGATTAAGGCTGTTAAGTGGTTCGCGCCGCTGGACATGCGGCTGGTGGAGATCGACAAGCCCGCACCGGGACCGCACGAGGCGCTTGTTCGGGTGGAGTCGGTGGGGGTGTGCGGGTCCGACGTGCATTATTTCCGGGACGGACGCATCGGCGAGAACGTGCTGAGACAGCCGACCATCCTGGGCCATGAATACGCGGGCATCGTTGAGGCGGTGGGTTCGGAAGCGGACCCCGCCCTGGTGGGCCGCCGCGTGGCCGTGGAACCGGGCATTCCCTGCATGCACTGTGAATGGTGCCGCACGGGACATTATAATGTATGTGAGCGGATGCGCTTTCCGGGCGGTCCCGGCTGCGACGGCGCGCTGTGCGAATACATGGCCGTGGATGCCCGGTTTTGCTTTCCCCTGCCCGACGGCATGACGGCGGCGGTGGCGGCGATGATTGAGCCCGCCGCGGTGGCGGTGCACACAATTGAATTGGCCCGGCTGAGGCCCGGCGACGATGTGGCCATCATCGGCCTGGGACCGGTGGGCCTGTTGACGGCGCAGATGGCGAAGTTGGGCGGTGCGGGCCGGGTGCTGGGCGTTGACCTGCTGGGCTACCGCGTCGAAGCCGCCGCCGGGTATGGTGTGGACGAGGCATTCGCGGGAAATGCCGGCGCACCGGCCGAAGGCGGAGCGGCCACGGCTGCGTGGCTTCGCGAACGGACCGGCGGACGCGGCGTGGATGTGGCGATAGACTGCTCGAACGGGCCGGACGGACTGGCACTCGCGTGCCATGCGGCGCGGCCCGCGGGCCGCTGCGTGCTGACCGGGATTAGCGGCCGGAAAAGCGACCCGCTTCCGGTGAGCCTGGCGCGGCGCCGCGAACTGACACTGCACTGGTGCCGGCGCTTTTTGAACAACTACCCCGCAACCCTCGCGCTCGTCGCGTCGGGACGTCTCGACGTGGCCTCGCTGATAACGCATTCGTTTCCCCTGGAACGCGCCCAGGACGCGTTCCGGCTGGTGACAGACAACGCAGACGGCGTACTTAAGGCCTCTGTTGACTTCTAGTCGGCGGCGGCCGGAGACGCATTGAAGGCAGTACAGGCTATGAGCATGTTCAAAAAGATTGTTCTCGGTGTCGTTATTTTCGCAGCAGTGGCGGCCACACTCTTTGTGGCGATCATCGGGCCGTGGCCCGTGTACAAGGATTCGCAGTTCGCTGCGTCGGCCTACTGCAGGAAGGCGCTCGCGGACATTGACAAGAACGCCGCTGAATCCGATTTCACGCCGACGCCCGGCGCGCTGAAGGCAGGCTGGGGCATGGCCGAAATGACGCCCAGGATCGGCACGCCGCTGGGCGGTCTGGGCGCGCGCAAGGGCAAACCCTCGACGGGCGTGCATGATCCGCTGTACGCGAAGGCCATCTGTCTGAGCGACGGCAAGGACACGGTGGCGCTGATCGGCGACGACATGCTGATTGTCCCGCCGAACATCGCGGCGCTGGCGCGCAGGAAGATCGCCGTCGAAACGGGGCTGACGGCGAACAACATCCTGTTCTGTGCCAGCCACACCCACTCCGGCACCGGCGCCTTTGCGCCCGGCCTCGCCGGGTATTTCTCGTCCGGCAAGTATGACCCCGCCGTGATCGAGCTGGTCAGCACGGCCATGGCCGACGCCGTCATCGCGGCATTCAAGAGCATGGCCCCGGCAAAGCTGGCCGACGGCCAGGTGGACGCGCCGGAATTTATCCGCAACCGCACGCGCGAAGCCGCGACCGACTCGATGCTCAAGTATCTCGCGGTCGAGAAGCTGACCGGCGAGAAGTGTTTCGTGATTCGCTATTCCGCGCACCCGACCATTTTCGGAACGAGCAACATGAGTTTCAGCGCCGAATTCCCCGGCGCGCTTCAGCGCTGTGTCGAGGCGGAAACGAAGGGCATGGCAATCTATCTTGGCGGTGCAGTGGGCTCCATGGGCCCCAAGGCGCCCGACGCGCCCACGCCCGATGAGCGGGTGGAACTGATGGGCAGGGGATTGGCGAGGAAGATATTCGACGCCCTTGCGGCCAATCCGCCCGAATTCAAGACCAACCTCGACATTGCCTCCGTGGGCGTGCCGGTGGGCATGCCGTCGGCGCAGATGCGCCCGTTGGGTCCCGGTTTCCGCGTGTCGCCGATGTTCACGAAACTTGCGGGGCTTGAAGCCGAAGGCTGGATCCAGGGTATTCGCCTGGGCGACATCCTGTTCGTAGGGCTGCCCTATGACGCCAGCGGCGAAATCGCGCGGCAGTGGCGCGAGGAAATGGCGCCCAAGGGCTGGGACCTTTGGGTTCACGGCTTCTGCGGGGCTTACTGCGGCTACCTCTCGCCGGACAAGTACTACTACGAAGTGGACAAGAACGGCCACCTGGGCTATGAGAACGGGTTCATGAGCTGGTTCGGCCCGAACGCCGAGGCGTACATGCGCACGCTGCGGGACGAAATCGTCAGCAAGATGGGCGCCTCCCCCCTGCGCGCGCAAAACGGCGCGCCGCCCAGGGAGGCCGCTGCCGCATCGTGACCGACACCAACCCGGCTCCCACGGAGGATTTGGCCCCGCTGCCCGCGTCCGCGCCCGCGCCTGCGCCCGCGCGGTTGGGGTTGCTTTACCCGTGCGCAGTTCTCCTGTGCGGTGTGGCCTTGATTGCACTTGCGGCCTCCATGGAGGCGGGTTGGATTGGCGGAAAGCCCTGGTCCATGGCGCTGCTGGTGTTGGACGATGACGATGAGGAGATTCCGCCCGGCGCCTATGAGGTCTACGCATATCCCGTCATCGAGCACAGCCCGTCCGAGGGGGACACCATCCGGGAGATGATGCGGAGTTTTGCCGAGGCGGAGGACGGCGATGAGGCGTTCAAAGGACACGACGAAACCGCCATTTCCGTGGTCATGCCCATGGCGGACGCCGCGCCGCTGCTGGGGTCGGGCCGCCTGCCCCGTCCCGGCGCGCGCGAGGCGCTGGCGGGCGACCTGGTCGCGGATGGATACTTCACGCTGCGCGACGGCGAGCACACGGTGCGGTTCGACGTGGTCGGACGGCTCAGGCGCACCGTTGGCGGATTCACCAACGCGTACATGATCATTGATGACCCCGCCATTGAACAGAGCATAACGCCCGACGATGATGCCCGCTGCGGCTGGCTCGTTCCCGATGGGTGGGAGCATGTGGAGGTGCTTCGTCCGTGGATCGGAAAGAACGACGCTGAGGCGGGCGGCAAGTCACGGGACAAGGAATCCAATCCCGGCGGCGGGGTAGACCGGGAAATCGAAATGGGGCCGACGGACCCCGATTTCCCCGACATGGAACCGGAGGAGCGTCCCCACCTGTATGCCGAACCCGAACTGACGCCGCTGTTGCCGGGCAAGGTGAACCCAAAGGACGAGAAGTATGCGGACGTCACCATCGTGGAACGGCAAATCCGCGTTCCCGCAGACATCTTCTGGACGACGCTGGCCGGCCTGATTCTGGTGGCCGCGGCGGGGTACAGTTTCGCCACCCGCCTTTGCCTGCGCACCGGCTCTGACTCCGGTGGAACACTGGGCCCGCTGTTCCGCGAAGTGGCACAGCGGCAAAGGCTCTGGAACGGACTGCACGCACTGCTGTACATCCTGTTCTTCTACGCGGTAATTGCCGGTTTCGTGCTGCCCGAGGCCAACTACCAGGTGGTGCAGTACGTGTCCGGCATCTTCAGCAAGAGCGGCGACCTGGGCTATGTCGGGCAGGCCTACGCTTCCGGCGATGTGGTGAACGCGGCGCTGGCGACCTTCAACAACAACTACGTCGTCCAGACACTGGGCATGACGTTTCTCGTCTCGCTGATGGGCGTCCCGGCGGGGGCGCTGAAGACCGCGGGCAGTTTCATGCTCGCGGGCCTGGCGCTCAGCCCCATCTGGGTGGACGGCGCCCAAGGCTACGTCTTCCACTCGGTCACCATGGCGATGGAGTTCGAGGGATACATCATTGCCTGTTTCGCCGTGCTGGTGTGGACGCTGTGCGCCTACCGTGCGCTGGTGCGCTCCGCGGGCCGCACGGCGACGTTCCTGCGCGGCGTGCAGGTGCTGGCCTGCTTTCTGCTGGCCACCGGCATCTACGGCGTGTATCTTGCCGTGGCGGGCGTGCTGGTGTGGATGCTTCGCTTCCTGGGCGTGCTGGCCGCACATGACCAGCGAAAGCACGAACTGGCACAGGGCATTCGGGTTCTGCTTGCCGCCGCCATCGCCAGCGGTCTGGTGCTGGCCGTGTCCGCGTTCTACGAGGCCGCCACACTCATCCTGCTCGTCCGCGGGTAGGCGCGGATTTGGCAAACGCCGCCCCGGCGCACAAGCACGAAAGCACATGGTTGCGCAACGCTTACCCTGCATGGAATCATGTTGTCCGGTATTGCAGGGAGAGAAGGCATTGGGGAGCCCGGCACAATTCATCCGCCCGAAAGGCATGAGAAATGAAGTCAGAGGTAAAAATTCCCCGGAAAGACGCCGTCGCACCCATGTTTGCGACAACGCCGCGCGGCACCATCGAATACGTGCTGTCCGGTGAGGGGGCAATGACGGTGCTTGCGCTCCACGGGGCCATGGGTGGTCATGACCAGGCGGAGCTTCTTGGATGCACCGTGGGCGATCCCCGGTTCCGCTGCCTGTCCGTGTCGCGCCCGGGTTATCTGGGAACGCCGCTCTCGGTCGGACAAACACCGGAGGAGCAGGCGGACGCCTATGCGGCGCTGCTCGACACGCTGGGCGTGGAGAGCGTCGCGGTGGTGGCCATTTCCGGCGGCGGGCCAAGCGCCATCCATTTTGCACTGCGCCACAGGGACCGCTGCCGGTGCCTGATTCTGATTTCCACCTGCGGTCAGAAAGTGACGGAGCGCTTGCCCATGGCGTATCACCTCCTGAAACTGCTCGGACGCTGGCCCGCGGTGCTTCGGTTCATGCAGGGGAAAGCATCGCAGGACCTGGAAAGTTTTCTGCGCCGTTCCGTTTCCGATCCGGCCATTCTCACGCGCACGCTGCAGAACCCAGAAGTGCGCCCGCTGCTCGAAGAAATGATGCGCATGAGCGCCGACCACGTCGGCGAGCGGCTGGCCGGGACCTTCAACGATGTCACGGCCACGCGGACCTGCGATTATCCATTGGAGCAGATTGCGGTGCCCGCGCTGGTGGTGCACGGCACCGCCGACAAGTTGGTGCCCTTCGAACAGCACGGCCAGGTGCTTGCATCACGCATACCGGGCGCGGAACTGCTCGCGGTCGAGGGCGGAGAGCACGTGACCATCTTCACACACCGGGATATCGTCAGGCCGCGGGTGGTCCAGTTCCTTCGCGCCACCGCGAACATGGAATAACATTACGAGTGCCCAGTGAACCGCTTCCGCAGTCCTTCTTCTACAGCCCCGTCAGGTGTATCCCCTCGATGATGCGGAGGAGCGGGGCGGGGTAGATGCCGAGCCAGAGCACCGCCACCGTCAGCACGGCCAGCAGGCATTTCACGGCGAGCGATGCATCGGACAGAACCGGGCACGCGCCGTCTTTCTTCTCCGCCGGTGCGGCGGCCATGACGGCGATGATGCGCAGGTAATAGACCAGCCCGATGGCGCTGGCGAAGACGAGGACGCCGGTCTGCCACCACAACCCTGCCTGTATGCCGGCGATGAACACATAGACTTTGCCGAGGAAACCCGTGGTTAGCGGGACACCGGCCAATGACAGCAGCATGATGGCCAGCACCCCGGCCACCACGGGCCGGGTGTGGAACAGGCCGCGGCAGTCTTCGAGCGCGTCGCACTCGCGTTCGCGGCCGTTTGCCGACAGCAGGGTGATGACGCCGAACGCGCCGAGCGTGGCGGCAAAGTAGGCGACGAAGTAGTAGGCGATCGCGCGGGCCGCGATGTCGCCCAGCGCCAGGAACGCGACGGCCACGTAGCCCGCGTGGGCGATGGAGCTGCACGCGAGGATGCGCTTGACGCTGGTCTGTCGCAGGGCGAGCAGGTTGCCCGCAATCATGGACGCCGCCGCGGCCAGGCTGAACGCGTCGCGCAGCGACAGGAAGTTGTCGGGCGTGACGGTGGCGAAATAGCGCAGCAGCGCGGCCAGCACGGCGGCCTTGGACACCGTGGCCATGAACGCGGTCACCGGCGCGGGCGCGCCCTCGTACACATCGGGCGTCCAGAGGTGGAAGGGCGCGAGCGAGAGTTTGAAAGCCACGCCGACCAGCACCATCGCCAGGCCCGCCAGCACGACCAGGCTGCCGGAGTAGTTGACGGTCGCGCAGGCCATGCCCACAAAGTCGAGCGCGCCCGCCTCGCTGTACACCAGCGCAGCGCCGAAGAGCAAGAACGCCGAGGCGGCGCCCGCGAGGATGAGGTATTTCAGTCCCGCCTCCACGCCGCGTTTGCCCGTGCAGACGTAGCTGATCATGCCGTAGAGGGGAATGGTCATCACTTCCAGGCTGAGGTAGAACGACGCGAAATGGCGCGCGCACACCATGGCTCCCGCGCCCAGGCAGGAGATCACCAGCAATAGATAGAACTCCTCGGGCTGTGCGCCGCGATCCTTGAGATAATCGCGGGCCAGAATTGCCGTGGCAATGCCCGCGCCGAAGAGAAGGGCCAGCCAGAACAGCGCGTAGGCGTCAATGATGATGAGCGGCGTCACCTGCCGCGGCGCCACGCCCGCCGCGACGGCGACGCAGGCCAGCATGACGGCGAGGCTCGAAACGGCTGCGGCCGCCGTAACCGCATGGCTGCGGCGGACGGCGATGGTGAGCATCATCGCCACCACGGACAGCGTGCCGACAATGAAGGGGGACAGGGCCATGAGGTCCAGCATGCTCATGGCAGGCCTCCCTGGGACGACGGCGGGGTCTCGCCCGCAACGCGGCAGGATGCCGCGTCTACGCTGTTCCGCGTCAGCGGCCCTTCCTGGGCACGCCAATCTCCCGATTGGCCTTCGGGGGTTGCATGTTTGCCATCGGCCAATCGGGAGATTGGCGCGCCCAGGGAGACGCGTTCAGGTGTTGCTGTTATGGGCGCCGAATCCAGGGCGCCGAGCAGCGGGGCGGGGAACAAACCCAGAATCACCAGCGCCAGCGCGAGGATCAGTGCGGCGAGCGCATGACGCCCGGAAAGTTCAGCGGCCGGTTTTGTTTTACCGGGTGCGCCGAAGAATACCTGCTGCATGAACCGCAACGCATAGGCGGCGGAAAGCACGGTGGCGACGGCCGCCGGAACAGCGATACAGGGCGCGCTGTGAAACAGGCCCAGCAGCACCAGGAACTCGCCGACGAAGTTGGCGAGGCCGGGCAGGCCCAGTGTGGCCATCATGATCAGCATGGCAAACGCGCCGAGCCGCGGCGTTGCGGCCCACATCCCGCCGAGCCGCGTCATGTCGCGTTCGCCGTTGCGTTCCATCACCGCCGACAGCACGAAAAGTCCGGCCACGCTGCATCCGTGGGCGATCATGAGCACCACCGCGCCGCGCTGCCCCAGGCCGTTCAGTGAGAAAATGCCGAGGACGATAAAGCCCAGGTGGTTGATGCTGGACCAGGCAATGAAGCGGCGCAGGTCGGTTTGCGCAAAGGCGGCCAGCGCGCCGTACACAATGCCCAGCAGGGCCAGACCCATCACCCAGGGGGCCAGCTTCCCGGATGCCTCGGGGAAGAGCGGCAGCAGAAACCGGAGCATGCCGTACGCGCCGACCTTGGCCATCACGCCGGAAAGGATGATACCGCCGGAGGCCGGGACCGCCGCATAGGCGGGCGGCTGCCAACTGTGCAGCGGCACCAGCGGCAGCTTCACCGCAAAGGCCAGCAGGAAACCGAGCGGAAGCGTCCACGCGGCGAGTCCCATTACGCGCACGTCGCCCAGCTCCGTCGCATCCATCGTAAACTGGCCGGTCAGGCGCATTTTAAAGAAGGACAGCGACAGCGCGGAAAACAGCATCAGCAGGCCGCTGGCCTGCGTGAACAGGAAGAACTTGAGCGCCGCACCCTGCCGGTCCGCACGCGCATCCCCCCAGAGGACCATCAGGAAATACACGGGGACCAGCATGGCCTCGAAGAACACGAAGAACAGCAGCAGGTCCACCGCAAGGAACACGCCGGACACCGCGGCGAGCGCGGACATCAGGCAGAGTTGGAATGCCCCGCCGCGCCGGTCGGACCCGCCCTCGGAAACAAGCACGGCCACGAAACCCAGAAACGCCGTCAGCAGCAGCAGGGTCAGGCTCAATCCGTCCACGGCAAGATGCATGCTTGCGCCGAGCTGCGGAATCCACGGCATGCGCGCTTCAGCCAGCCACGGCGATGCGGCATCTGCCATCGGGGCCAGCCGGAGTCGCAGTGCCAGCGCTGCCACCAGCACGCACTGGAGCGCGGCGGCGACCAGGGCCACTCTGCGCGCAGAGGCTTCGCTCCTCCACCCGGCGGCCCACGCCAGCAGGCCGCCCAGCAGCGGAAACAGTATGACCGCAGGCAGCGTCATAGCAGCACCACCAGCGCCAGGACAATCACCGCACCCAGCGCGACACCGGCCATGTAGAAGCGCAGCCGGCCCGTCTGTGTACGGCTCAATGCCGCCGCGCCGCCATCGGCGGCGGCGCCGACGATACGCCAGACCACGCCCATGAAGTCCTCGCGGCACAGCGCCGCCAGCCCAATCACGGGCCGCACGACGAGCCTGCCATAGAGCCAGTCAAAGCCCCACCCGGTGGCACAGATCCGGTGCAGCGCCGCGCCAAGCGGCGTGGCTACCCAGCGCGGCACAAAGGCAGGCCGGAGCAGGAACAGCAGCGCCGCAAGGGCCACACCGCCCAATGCGAGCAGACCGGCCACAACCTGCTGTGTGCCCTCGCCGAGAATGGCTGGACCCCCGTGATGGCTGTCGCCCACGAAATCGGAGAACAGCGTCACGTGACCCATGGTGCCGGGCAGTTCCACGAAACCCGCCGTGAGCGCCAGCACGGCGAGGATCACAAGCGGCACCGTCATGACCGGACCGGGTTTCGCGGACAGGTGCCCCTTCTCTTCCCCGAAGAACACCAGGAAGACGATCCGGAACGAGTAGATCCCGGTGATGAATGCGCCCAGCGCGCCCGCGCACCACAGCGCCAGCCCGCCCCTGGGCGAAGACAGCACGGACCAGAGGATCATGTCCTTGCTGTAGAAACCCGCGGTGACCAGCGGCAGCGCCGCCAGCGACATGGCCCCGGCCAGGAAAGTCCAGAACACCAGCGGCATGCGTTTGCGCAGGCCGCCCATGTTGAACATGTCCTGCTCGTGGTGCAGCGCGAGAATGACCGCGCCCGCCGCCATGAAGAGCAGCGCCTTGAAGAAGGCGTGGGTCATGAAGTGGAACAGTGCGGCGCTCACCGCGCCCGCGCCCAGCGCGAGGAACATGTAGCCGAGCTGGCTGACGGTCGAATAGGCCAGCGCCCGCTTGATGTCGCGCTGCGCCAGCGCGGCCGTTCCCGCCAGCAGCAGCGTGGCCGCGCCGATCAGGGCAACCGCGAACTGCACCGCCGGCGCAAGAGCGAAGAGCGCCGCCATGCGGGCCAGCAGGTACACGCCCGCGGCGACCATGGTGGCGGCGTGGATCAGCGCGCTGACCGGCGTGGGGCCGGCCATCGCGTCGGGCAGCCACACCTGCAGCGGCAACTGGCCCGATTTGCCCAGCGCGCCGCAAAGCAGCAGCGCCGCGGCCGCCACGGCCACGGCTGAATTGGGCGTCCACTGCGCCTGCGCCCGCTCCATCAGCGGCTGGATGTCCAGCGTGCCCAGGCTGAAATAGAGAACGAACAGTCCGACCAGCATGCCGATGTCGCCGATGCGCGTCACGATGAACGCCTTCACCGCCGCGCGCGCGTTGTCCGGGTCTTTGTACCAGAACCCTATGAGCAGGTAGCTGCACAGGCCGACGCCCTCCCAGCCCAGGTAGAGCATCGGCAAGCTGGCTGCCAGCACGAGCACCACCATCGCGCCGACGAACAGGTTCATGTACGCGAAGAAGCGCGCATAGTCCGCGTCATCGCGCATGTATCCCACAGAATAGACGTGAATCAGGAAGCCGACCCCCGTCGCCACCGCCATCATCACCAGCGAGATCGGGTCGAGCCACAGCGTCATGTCAATCTTCAGCCCGCCGACTTCCATCCATGTCCAGAGATGCTGATAGTGGGGCCCGAAATAGGGCTTTGCGGCATAGCCCCATGCCACCAGCCCCGTGGCAAGGGCCGAAAGGCCCACCGAACCGACGCCGATGACGGACACGCCCGCGCGCGGCAGCCTTCCTCCGAAGGCGGCCAGCAGCACAAACCCCAGCAGGGGCAGCGCGGGCACGGTCCACAGCAGTTGCAGCATCCTCAGCCTTTCATGGTGTCGGCGGCGTCGGTGTCAAGGGTCTTGAACAAATGATAGAAACGCATGATGAGCGCCAGGCCCACGGCCACCTCGGCGCCCGCCATCGTGACAATGATCATGAACATGATTTGCCCGTCGGGCTGGTGCCAGCGCGAACCGGCCACGACAAACGCGAGTCCGGCCGCGTTGAGCATGATCTCGATGCTCATGAGCATGAAGATCACGTTGCGGCGGACCAGCAGCCCGACCAGACCGGCACTGAACAGCACGGCGGCCAGCAGCATGCCGTATTCACTGGGGACCGTGGCCATCATGGCTGCCGTCCTCCGTCGTTTCCGCGGGTCCGGCGGCCCAGGTGGTACGCGGCCACGAGTCCGCCCAGCAGCAGCAGGGAGGACAGCTCCACGATCATGACGTACGGGCCGAAGAGGGCCAGGCTGACCTCCCTGGGCCCGACGATGTGCCGTCCCTCCACCGGATGGTCCCGGCCCCAAAGGACGTACAGCATCTCGGCAAGAAGGATTGCCGCGAGGATGGAGGGGCCAAGCCACATGCGCCCGCTGAGCCAGCGGCGCTCCTGCTCCGCCGTTTGCGGGCCGAGATTAAGCATCATGATCGTGAACACGAAGAGCACCATGATCGCGCCCGCGTAGATAATCACCTCCAGCGCGGCGATGAACGGTGCGCCCAGCACGAAGAAGATGAGCGCCACCGACAGCAGCGACACGATCAGGTACAGCAGCGAATACACGGCGTTCGGGCGGGTCACCACCATCACGGTGGAAACCGCGGCCACGGCCGCGGCGATGTAGAATACCGCGTTCACAGGGACAGACTCCTGATATCCACGGGCGGGGACTCGTTTTCCGCCGCGCCCTTGTCCTTGCCGCCGATGGCCAGCCCGGCCACGCGGTAGAAGTTGTAGTCGTGGTATTTGCCGACGCCGCTGATCAGCAGATGCTCCTTTTCGTACACGAGATCCTGCCGGTTGTGCTCGCTCATCTCAAAATCGGGCGTGAGCTGTATGGCGTTGGTGGGGCAGGCCTCCTCGCACATGCCGCAGAAGATGCAGCGGGAGAAGTTGATGCGGAAGAACTCGGGATAGCGGCGGCCGGTTTCGTCCTCGGTGGCCTGCAGCGCGATGCAGCCCACCGGGCACGCCGAAGAGCACAGATAGCAGGCCACACAGCGTTCCTGCCCGTCCGGGTCGCGCGTGAGCACAATCCTGCCGCGCCAGCGCGCGGGCAGTTTCGGCTTTTCTTCCGGATACAGAACCGTTTCCCGCTTCTGAAAAGCATGCAGTGAGACCAGCCACATGCTTCGAATCAGGCTCTTGATGCCGTCCATGCCCCTAATCATGGCGTGTGCCTCGCCACCACGATTGCGCCCGTGATCAGCAGGTTCAGCAGCGCGACGGGCAGCATGATCTTCCACCCGAAAGACATCAACTGGTCATAGCGCAGCCGCGGCAGCGACGCGCGCAGCAGCACGAAACCGCAAATGAGCACGCCGGTCTTCAACGCGAACCACACCAGCGGCGGCAGGAACGGACCGTGCCATCCGCCGAAGAACAGCGTCACAATAAGCGCGGAGACCAGGGTGATGCCCAGGTACTCGCCCACGAAGAACATGCCGAACTTCATGCCCGAATACTCCGAATGGAATCCGGCCACGAGTTCGCTTTCCGCCTCGGGCAGGTCGAAGGGCACGCGGTGCGTTTCCGCGATCCCCGCGATGGTGAACACGGCCAGCCCGAGAAACTGCGGCACGCAGAACCACAGATGCTCCTGGGCGTTCACGATGACGCGCAGGTTGAAGGAGCCGGCCATCATTACCACGCCCATGAGCGACAGCGCCATGAACACCTCATAGCTCAGCATTTGCGCCGTGGCGCGCAGCCCGCCCAGCAGGGCGTACTTGTTGTTGGACGACCAGCCCGCCAGCGCCACGCTGTACACGCCCAGCGACGACATGCCCAGGAAGAACAGCAGGCCGATGTCGAGGTCGGCCACGCCGATGGAGGGTCCGAAGGGAATGACGGCGAAGGAGAGCAGCACGGTGGCCATGATGATGCACGGCGCAATGACAAACACCGGCCGGTCGGCGAAGGGCGGGGTCCAGTCCTCCTTGGTGAAGATCTTAATCATGTCCGCCGCCACCTGAAGAAGCCCAAACGGACCCACCCGGTTCGGGCCGTAGCGGTCCTGCCAGAGTGCCAGCAGGCGCCGCTCGACGATGATCAATCCGCCCGCAAGCGTGAGCAGCACGCCCAGCACGCCCGCCACATTTGCCAGATGCCAGAGGATGCCGCTCATGGTCCGGCCCTCCGCGCGACGACGCCCCACGCGGGGAGTTCGACAGGCTCCATGGCGGGCAGGCCGACGGGAAGCCCGGCGACGCCTTTCGGCAACGCCGCGCGCACGGCCACCGGCAGCGTGAGGCTGTGTCCGTCGAGATGCAGTTCGGCCATATCCCCCTCTGTCAGGCCCAGTGCCCGCCCGTCTTCCGGCGACAACGCAACGTGGGGCGCGGGCGCCCGTTCCGCGACGGCGGGGGAGAGCATGCTCATTTCGTCCGAGCCGTAGATGTGATGCGTCGGAACGATCAGCCAGTGCCCGTCCTGCGGCACGAACGCCTCCGGCACATGGCCCGGATACTCGGCCCCGCCCGGCTCCAATTCGGAGATCGGAAGAGCACACGTCTGAACTCCAGTCACGATCAGATCTCG
>CALDSM010000072.1 GCA_937923585.1 uncultured bacterium | reverse complement strand
GGAGTCCATCCGCCGGCGCAAGGAGGACCTGCGGGCCACGCTCGAATCCACGGCCGACGGCATTCTCGCGGTGGATGAAACCGGAAAGATCATCTTCGTCAATGACCGCTTCGTAAAAATGTGGGGCATTCCGCAGGAACTGGTGGACCGCGGCGTGGATGACGAACTGCTCGCCCATGTGCTCTCCCAGTTGCGCGACCCGGAGCAGTTTCTGTCCAAGGTCCGCGAACTCTACCAGTCGGACCGGGACAGTTTTGACACGCTCTGCTTTACCGACGCGCGCGTGTTTGAGCGCTACTCGCGGCCGCTGCTGCGCGAGGGACGGCTGTCGGGCCGCGTTTGGAGCTTCCGCGACGCCACCGAGCGCATCGCCTCCGAAACCGCGCTCCAGGCCAGCGAGGCCCGGTACAAGATGGTCACCGACCTGATGTCCGACTACGTCTTCAAACTGGAGGTCGGGGAAGACGGCAGCATCGTGATGGACATGGTCACCGAGAACTTCCACAGCATCACCGGGCTCAGCCTTGATGACGTGAAGACGGCTGACCTCTGGGCCAAAGTAATCCACCCGGATGATCTGCCGGGCCTGATAAGACTGCTCGACAGGCTGGCGAATCAGGGCGGCACGGCCCAGGTGGAGTGCCGTTCCAATGTGCGCTCGGGTCAGTCGCGCTGGGTGAACATCGTGGGGCGGGCCGTCGCGGACCCGCAAACCGGGCGGATCGCCGCCATTGTCGGCGCGGTGAAGGACATCTCCGACCGAAAGCAGGCCGAAGAGGAACGGCTTCGCCTGGAAGCGCAGATGCTGCAGGCCCAGAAACTGGAAAGCCTCGGAATCCTCGCCGGCGGCATCGCGCACGACTTCAACAACATCCTCGTGGCCATTCTTGGCAATGCTGACCTGGCCCTCCAGGACATCCCCGCCCATTCGCCGGCACGCCCGCTTCTGGAGGACATTGACAGCGCCGCCCACCGCGCCGCGGACCTGTGCAGGCAGATGCTTGCGTACTCGGGAAGGGGCCGCTTTGATGTCAGGCCCCTCGACCTGTCCGCGCTCGTCCGCGACATGGTCCAGATACTCGACGTGACCGTGTCCAGAAAGGCCGTGCTCCACTGCGACCTGCCCCACGGGCTGCCGTTCATTGAGGCCGATGCCAGTCAGGTGCGCCAAATCGTCATGAATCTCATCATCAACGCCTCCGAGGCCATCACCGGGGGCGGCGGCGAGGTGGCCGTGAGCACCGGGCTCGTGCAACACGGCCCGGAAACGTGCAAGGGCACGCATTTCCACGGCGAGCCGCAGCCGGGCCCCTGTGTCTTCCTTGAGGTCGTGGACAACGGCTCGGGAATGGACGGCGCGACGACGGACCGAATTTTCGACCCGTTCTTCTCGACCAAGTTCACGGGGCGGGGCCTGGGCCTTGCGGCGGTGCTTGGCATCGTCCGCGGCCACAAGGGCGCCCTGCGGGTGCAAAGCGAGCCGGGCCAGGGCACCACGTTCACGGTGTATTTCCCTCTCGCCCCGGACCGGACCGAACCGGTCCCGGAGAACGCGCCTGCATGCAGCGGTTGGGCGGGGAAAGGCGCCGTCCTGCTCGTGGACGACGAGGCCCAGGTGCGCCATGCCGTCAGCCGCATGCTCGAGCGGCTCGGCTTCCAGGTCTTCGCAGTAGGCGACGGCCAGGAGGCGCTGGAAGTATTCCGCAGGAATAGGGACGCGATACGGTGCGTCCTGCTCGACCTCACCATGCCCCGCATGGACGGCGAAAGGACCTTCCACGAACTGCGCGCGCTGGACGCCAATGTCCGGGTGATAGTCAGCAGCGGCTACTCCGAGCAGGAGGTGGCCAGCCGTTTCGGCGGGCAGGGCATGAGCGGCTTCATCTGCAAGCCCTACAAGATGGACCGCCTCGCCGCCGCGCTCAAGGCCGTGCTTGGGGGGGTATAGGCTAGGCTAGTTTGCCAGGTGTCGTTTTGCTTGCTGTACCTGGCCCTTTTCTGGCCGCTGATATGTGTTTCTTTATTCTTGGTCGTTCCCGGAGCGTCTAATGAGGGAAGGAGTTGGGAGCATGAAGCCTCAGAAGGATGGTGTATGTCATGTGTGCGGGACGGCTACGGCGCTTACCTTCGAACATGTTCCACCAAGATCGGCTTTCAATGACAAACCCGTTCTCTACCGAGAAATAGAAGGACTGTTAAACGGATCCGAAAGGTCGAGCAGGAAGGGTTTCGTAGTTCAAAAGGGCATGGGAGCATACACTCTATGTAGCGAATGTAATAACCGTACGGGAGCGTGGTATGGAAGGAGCTTTGTGGAGTGGGCCTATCAGGGGATGTGTTATCTTCAAAGTGGTGCCGGTAATAGAAAACTGTGCTTATTGTTCCATATCTACCCGTTGCGGGTGCTGAAACAAATTGTATGTATGTTCTGCACTTGTAACGGTGCTACCTGGGCAACGGATGAGATGCGTGCGTTCGTGCTTCAAAAGGAGAAGCGGTACATTCCTGATGGATGGCGAGTGCACGTTTACTATAGCCCATCAAGACAGCTAAGAAACACGGGAATTATCGCGAGGATCAACACGAATAACAGCAAGATTGACTGTTTTTCCGAGATTACCTTCCCACCCTTCGGGTATGTCATGACTCGGGATCCCGACCAACCACCCGATGATAGGCTTGTGGATATTACGTTCTTCTCTGAATATTCTTATCGAGATTGGCGTACTGTGTCATTGAATCTTCTGTCCTTACCAGTACACTCTTCGTTCCCGGGAGATTATAGAACCAGAACTCAAGTTCAAGACGATATTGCCGAGAACATTCGAAAGTTTGATACGGAGAATTGTACATGCCACGGCACGGAAAATGCCGACAAACAGGGGGGGCGCTTCCTCGAATGAGCACAAACAGCACCGCCGGAGTTTCTATCTCGGTGTACGCGAGGGTGGCATAGTATGCGGTGAAGAGTCGGCCTTGTTCGCGTCGCTGGAGCGAAAGGCGGTTCAGCAGTCCGGCGGGCGGGTCATGTACATCACCTTCCACTCGCCTTCCTGGCAGACTTCATTCCGCTGGTTGACAACCTTCACCGCGTAGGTCACGACGCCCATGCCGGGATTGGAGGTCTCGCGCTTGCCGGCGACCTTCTCCTGCAGATGGATGGTGTCGCCGATAAAGACGGGCTTGCGGAAATCCCAGGTCATGCCGAGAAAGGCGATGAGGCGGTGCTGTTCGGCGCCCGGTTTGCGGGCCGCCAGGCCGGAGGCGATGGACAGGCCGAGCAGCCCGTGCGCGATGCGCTGGCCGAAGGGCGTCATCTTGACGAGTTCGGCGTCGGTGTGGATGACGTTGAAATCGCCCGAGAGCCCCGCAAAGTTGACGATGTCCGTTTCGGTGACGGTGCGGGCGGGGGAGGTGAATTCGCGACCGACTTCCAAGTCCTCAAAGTAGATGCCGTCGGTCATGTCCATGGGCAAAAGCCCTTTCGCTCAAAAGGAGGGAATGGGGGGGAAGTCCGGCGTCTGAAGACTGAAGTCCTCCGGGTGAAGGGCGAACTGCAGAATGCCGTGCAGGGGAAAACTGGCGGCTTTGGCACAGGCCGGACATTTCTTTTTCTTCTTTGCCGATGTGTTGACGAGAAACGGCGAACCGCAGGAATTGCAGGAAACGTACAGATGAAGCCGCGCCTTGCCCGGTTCGGGAACCGTGCATGCCGGTTTCAGACTTTCCAATGCGGTCATTTGCGCGACTCCCAGCGTTTTCGGGCCAATGCCCAAACCAGTATGGGGCCGAGCGGGCTGCCGTGCAACTTCATGAGCAGCCGGTTCTTGCGGCCTAAGTGTAATTCTACCCGACCTGTACCCAGTCCCGCAAGTGATTTCCAAACCACGTTTTCCGCCGATACTCACATGCCCGCGGACAGGTCGTACCGCTTGAATGCGGCAGACTCGGGCGTGTCGTGAGACTCGGCGTGCTTAACCATGGTCAATTCTCCGTGAGTCACGCTGGCATGCCGATTCAATCCGATCGCGCAAGCCAGCGCAATTCAAAACGGCCGCTGTTACTCCACAGCGAAGTGTGAAATGTTCAGGATGTTGTCCTTCGGTTCTTCGGAAAACACCGCCCGCACGCGCATGCCCACTCTGGCGTTTGCGACATCGCCGCACTCCACCAAATGCGTCAGGGGCGTGTCCGTGCCGTCCAGCTTGATCAGCGCCAGCACATAGGGCGGCTCCTTGGGCTGGTACGGCTCGGCATAGCGCACGACGGTGAAGCCCGTTACGACGCCTCCGGGACCGACGTCCACCCAGTGGTCCGTGAGCGGCGCAAAACAGCGCTCACAGGTTTGGCGCGGCGGCACGAAAGTCTTCTCGCACTGCGGGCACCGCACCCCGAGAATCTGCCGCCCGTCGCGCAGCGCGACAATAAATCTGCTGCCCACGGCCCCCGCGAAGTACTGGTAGGGAAGGGCCATCTTTCCCTCAATGACAAACGCGCAGTCCTTTTCACTGCTCATGATCCTGAACCCTCGTTGTCTTGAATGATTTCAAAATGCCGGATGTCCTCGGTGGTGCCGTGGCGATCGTCGGCGAAGACCACCCGCACGCGCACGCCGCGCCGCACCTTGCCGAGGTCGTCCACGTCGAGCAGGTGCCAGAGCGGCGCGTCGCCCTGTGTCCCGTCCAGGTCCACCCAGCACAGCACGTAGGGCACCTTTCGCGTTTCGCCGGTCAGCGGGTCCGGGCTGGCATAGAAGATGATGTCGAAATCGCGGATGGTGCCCACCGGCGGCAACTCGTCCCACTCGGTGGCCTCGACATGGCACACGGCGCAGACCTCGCGCGGCGGCAACTGGTGCCGTCCGCACTTCGGGCATTTGTTCGCCATGATGCGCCTGTTGTCGCGCAGTTCCCGGAGGAACCGGCCCATGACCGGGCCCGTCGAGAAGTGCTGCGGAATGGACAGCACCTGCCGCGACACAATCAGTTCCTGAGCGTTGTTTTCCTTACCCATGGTTCGCCGCTCCCAGTTCGGGCTTCTCTTTCGACAGCAGCATCAGCACGGTCCACAGCGAGCCGCCGAAGCCGGAGGCCAGCGCGCGGCGGACGGGCTTGGACACCTGGTGGCTGCCGGCCGTGCCCCGTATCTGCATGGCCGCCTCCGCCACGCGCACCAGCGCCGTGGCGCCGATGGGGTTGCTCGCGGTGACGCCGCCCGAGGGGTTCACCGGGAAGGCGCCGTCCATCGTGATCTCGTCGTTCTCCACCATCCGGACAGCCTCGTCGCCCTCCAGCAGCAGAAAGTCGCGCAGCCAGTCCACCGCCCACCACGCCGACGGATCGTACATTTCGAGCAGGTCAATCTCCCTGCGCGGGTCGGTGATTCCGGTCCGCCGGAACAACCGTTCCGCCGCCACCCGGTGCGTGTTTTTCCCCTTGCCGAAGATCATCGTTTCCTCGCGGTGTACCGTCTCGTGATCCACGATCCACGCGGGGTTGGCCTGCAATTCGGCCACCTTCTCCTCCGACGCGAACACCACGGCGCAGGCGCCGTCGCTCTGCGAGCACATGTGGATCATCCGCAGTTCGCCCGCCAGCGGCGGCGAGTTCTCGGCCGTTTCCCTGATGTACCTGCGTTCGAGCCGCAGCGCGCGGTGCGCCTTGGCGTTGCGCATCGCGTGCTCGTCCATGATAGTCCGGTATTTCATTGCGGCCAGCCGTGCCCGGTCCGGCCCGAACTCGTCAATGACCTTCTGCGCGCCGGTGCCCGTGAGCGCGCCCGTTTGCAGGCTGCGGCCCCAGAGCGGATCGGCCATGTTGGTGATGCCGCCGGTGGTGTGGCCCTCCTGCAGCTTCTCAAACCCAATGGCCAGCACGACCTGGTGCAGTCCCGACGCAACCAGGTTGTCGGCCGCGCAGGCCAGCGTGGCGCCGGTGGTGCCGCCCGTGGTCAGGCGAATCCCCGACTTGCCCCAGGCCCCGTCGCCGATGACATGCCACATGTCCGGCTGGTGGACCATCTCGAAGAGTTCCATGTTCCCGTGCAGCACGCAGTCCACGTCTTCCAGGGTGACGCCCGCGTCCTGCAGCGCCTCCACCACCGCCTCGTGAATCATCTCCGGCTGGTTGACCTCCTCGCGGTGGCTCGAAAAGGCCGACATGCCGCTGCCGATGACGGCGACGTTTCTGTTCTTCTTCATGGCGTCTTCCGCTCCCTAACTTTCCAGCACCACGACCGTCTGAAGCTGTCCCGCGGGGCCGGTCCCGCCCTGGGCGACGGCGCGTTTCGCGCCCGGCACCTGCCGTTCGCCCGCCGCGCCGCGCAATTGAATCGCGGCCTCCGCCACCCGCGCCAGCCCGCCCAGCATGAGCGGGTTGCCCGCCAGCATGCCGCCCGAGCGGTTCACGTTCTGCCGCTCCGGCCAGCCGCCTTCCAGCCACCGCTTTCCACCGACCGACCCGGTGAGCCCGAGCCCTTCGGCGTATTGGGGCAGTTGATGCGCGTATTGGTCGGCAATCTCGGCCACGTCAAACGCGGCTGTCGGATCTGTAACGCCCGCCATGGCATAGGCCCGCTCTGCGGCGCGCTCCAGCGCGAAGTTGCCCGCCAGGTCGCGCTCGCCAAGGAAGAAACTGTCATGGCAGTTGCCGAGCCCGGTAATCCAGACCGGCCTGTCGGTCAGATCCTTCGCGCGGTCCTCGCTGGCCAGAATCAGGGCGACGGCGCCGTCGGAAACGGGATACATGAAATCGCGGCGGATGGGGTCGGCGATCATGGGCGAGGCCAGCACCGCCTCGCGCGTCGTGGGCGCGGTTTCCTGCGCGACGGGATTCTTGGCGGCCCATTCCCGCGAGCGCACCACCAGGTCGGCCAGTTGGGTCTCGGCGATTCCCGAGCGCGCCAGGTAGGCCTGCGCCTGCAGCGCCGCCGCGCAGAGGTAGTCGAGCCCGACCGACCGCGTGTGGAAGGGGTCGAACGCGAGATGGGTCACCATGTTGCGGCTGGCTGCCTGCGATTCCTTGCAGTGCCCCGCCAGCAGCACGACCTCGTGGTGGCCGGAGAGGATGGTTGCGGCGGCGTAGTACACGCCCTGCGCGCCGTCCGCCGCGACTTTCTCCTCGGACCCGTAATGCCCGCCCACCACGTCAACGATGCCGCCGTTGGAAATGGTGCGCGCGTCAAACAGGTCGTCCGACACCGTGACGGCGCCGTCAATGCCGCCGCCGCCGAAATCGAGACCTGTCTGCCCGCGGACATCTTTGACGACCTCCCACAGCAGGCCCTGCATCCGCACATCCCATTTGCTGGGTTCAAACTTGGTTTGCGCCACCGCGCAGATTGCCACACGTCTAGCCACGGTTGCTGTCTCCCCGGCCGGACCACGCCGACTGGCGCGCCGTGCCCTTGTAACCGATGCGTGCCCGCCCGTCCCGGACGGCGCGGAGAATGGAGTCCTTGTCCTTTTCGCAGTCCACCTCAATCCATGCCCGGCCGCATCCCTCCAGCGTGTGGGAATCGTCGGACACGACCTTCGGATGGGGAATGGCATCCACGTCAAACTCGGGCGTGTAGAACCCGTAGTACGACACCTCGACCGCGTCTATGGCGACGATGCGGCCGAGCTCTTCCAGCCGCGCGATCACCTGCTCCGCGGTCTGCGCGAATTCCGCGGGATGGTTGAGGATGCGCAGCACCTCGCGGTCGCCGTACACATGGTTGACGTGCAGGTAGCCCCGGCAGAAGACGGTCTTCTCAACGCCCTTGAACACCAGCATTCCCTCAAACGCATCCGGTACCGCCGCATAGGCATCCGGTTTCAGCAGGTAGTCGTGGTCCGTCAGCGCGATGAAATCGAACTCCAGGTCGCGGTACACGCGAAGCACTTCCTCCGGCGTCAGGTTGCCGTCGGAGCACGTCGTGTGCATGTGCAGACCGCCTTTCAGCACTTCAACTCCAATGCGTTGTCAACGGTTCAGTCCGGCAATCTCGCGCGCGATGATGAGCCGCTGTATCTCCGAGGTGCCGCCGCCGATGGTGGCCATCGTCACGTCCCGCAGAATGCGCTCCACCTCGTATTCCTGCATGTACCCGTAGCCGCCCAGGATCTGCACCGCGTGCGACGCGGCGCGCACCGCCATCTCCGAGCCGAACAGCTTCGCATGCGACGCCTCCATCGAGCAGGGCACGCCCTGGTCGCACAGCACCGCCGCCTTGTGCGTCAGCAGCCGCGCGGCCTCAATTTCCATGCTCATGTTCGCCAGTTTCTCCATCACCATCTCGAACGCGACCAGCGGCTTTCCAAACTGCTTTCGTTCCTTCGCGTAGGCGAGCGCCCGGTCCAGCGCCAGCCGGCCCGCGCCCACCGCCATCGAGGCGCCCACGGTGCGCTCCACGTCCAGCCCGCCCAGCAGAATGCCCAGCGCCTGATTCTCGCCGCGCACGAGGTTCTCGACGGGCACGCGGCAGTTGTCGAAAAAGATCTCCGACGTGGGCGATCCCTTCATGCCCATCTTCTTCAGCGGCTTGCCCACGGAGAAACCGGGGAAGCCGCGCTCGATGATGAACTGGCTGATCCCCATCGGACCCGTATCCTTGTCGGTCCGCACGTACACCAGAAACGTGTCCGCCACCGGCGCGTTGGTGATGAAGGTCTTGCTGCCGCTGATCAGGTATTCGTCGCCGGACTTCTCGGCGAAGGTCGAGATGGACAGCACATCCGAACCGGCCCCCGGCTCGGTCATGGCGATCGCGCCGATCTTCTTGCCCGACGCCAGGTCGGGAAGGTACTTCTGTTTCTGTTCCTCCGAACCGTTGCAAGAAAGGTTGTGCGCGCACAGCACGGAATGGGCGAGATAGGAAAGCGAGGTCGCTGAGCAGGCGTAG
>CALDSM010000071.1 GCA_937923585.1 uncultured bacterium | reverse complement strand
CACCGAGATCTACACTCTTTCCCTACACGACGCTCTTCCGATCTGCCTTGTCCGCGTCCAACTTCCCGGTGGTTTTGCCGAACAGTGTTTGGCGGGGGACGAAAGCGTTCTGGACGGACGGCCAGGACAGATTGAGAAGGAACGGATAGTCCTTCGTGTTGCGCACTTTGTACAGTCCGCGAAAATCCCCGGCCTGGTCCTTGGGAACCCCTATGCCGGCAAATAACGCCCACCCCCCCTGTGACACCCGGGTCTGCTCAACGACAGGGAAGACGCAAAGTGTATTGCCTGAATCGGCTGTCCCGCCGGGCGCCACCCACAGGCCATGGCTGAACCAGTTGTCATAGATGCTGACGGCTCCCCTTGCGTATTGCAGCCAAATGGCCCGCCACTGCGGGCTCGGCGCGAATTCGGCAACCCAGTACTCAATATTGAATCCCTTGGGCGGATTAGACAGCCCGGAATGCATCGGCGCTGCAGCGGCACGCTCGAACATAGTCCAGTCCTGCATGGGGCGGGCCTTCACCTCAATTGGCACAAGGTCGGGCGTTTTGTACGCATCGAGCAGTCTGCCAAACGTCGCATCCTGAATCGCCCGCGCCGAATAGAGTGGAACGGTCAGGAGGGCAACGGCAAACACGGAGAACTGGAGCATGCGCCGCGCGGGAACCGTCCAGGGTTGGCGGCTTGTGTCTTCCCCAGACCGCCCAGACACTGCCACCGCCGCCCACAGGGCGGCACGAAGCAGCTTGTCTGCCAGGAATCCGAGTATCCACACCGGAATGAAGACCAGATGGAACGCATGCCTCACTTCCGGCTGAAGGCTGATGTACCCGCAGAAATAGAGCAGCAGCATCAGCGTCATGCAGGCCGTGCGAAGGTCCGCCGATGCGACGGCAAGCAGGGCTGCGGCCGCGCAAACGGCCATGATGGCGGCGTAGGGAACAAAGGGACGCCCGCCCCGCAGAACCCACAGCACGGAGGAATAGCCGCGCGTCACCAGGTCGCCTGGAAAGGTCCGCGCCATGTGCATGAGCAAAGGACGCTCATCGGTCGAGACAGCCGGAAGCGCACCCGCGGGAATGGAGCGGTTATGGTCTTCGGCCGCCATGGCGGCGACGAACAGGTCATGCTTGATGTAGAGTTTCTCGTAGGAGGCCCGGTTCATGCCCAGCATGTCGTCGGCCTTCGTGGCAATCCCCATGAGCACGTCATGGGCAAAGAGGCTGCCGCCGCCGTAGACGCCCGCGATTTGCGACGCCAGCATGAGAAACGGGACGAGCAGCAGGCCCATGGCGGCCATCCGCTCACCGATGGCGGCCCCCGTGCCGGCCCTCCGGCAGAATGCCAGGGCAAACAGCGCGGGCGGGAGACACATCAGCACGTCCGCGCGAAATCCAAACCCCACGCCGATGACCAGCCCCAGCACCGCGGAAAGCCCAAACAGGGCGGTCCGCTTCACGGGGTGCTTGATCAGGAAGCCGACAATGAGCATGGCACCGAGAATGAAGGGCCCCTTGCCAAAATCGCGCACATTAATGCTCACGCCGACAATGAGCGGACTCACGGCCAGCGCAAGCGTGGCCGCGACACTGCACAGCCGCCCCATACCGAGCCGCATCAGCCCGTATATGGCGCCAATCATCGCACAGAACATGGCGATTCGCAGTCCGGCGACTACGCGCCATGAAATGCCGAAAATACTCCATAACCCGCCAACGGTATAAACGAGAAACCGGTGGCGGTACTCCCAGTCAGCGCGGGGTTTGCAGGTGCGCAGGTCTTCCGGGATCTGGCCGGGCGAAAGACACGTGACCTCCCGGCGGAGAAATTTGGAGAGTTCCGGAGCGTCGGGATAGGACACGGCGGCATCGTTGCCCTCCAGCGGCACCGAGAATCCCCTCCCTGTCGCAATCATGACGGAAGCCACGAGATTGGGGTTGCAGTCGCCCGGCATTTGGTCAATATAGAGCGGGTTCTGCTGGCCGCCGGGCTGCACGAAAAGATAGAAGACACCCGAAGCCGCAGCAGCCAGGAGCAGGGTCACCGCAATGCATCCGTCGCTGCACGCGATTCTGAAAAAGGCGCTGCGTCGTCCCATATCCTGTGCCACCAACTCCTTTGGAACGGCTGCCGGCGGCGGCCGACGCAGTTTCCATGGCCAGAAGTATACTGGAAGCGTCCCGGACGGACAAGGGACGGTTCGCACTACTCCGCCGCTCAACCGCGCGAACGCGGCGCAGTTGGGAACGCGCCGCAGAATGTGGTTATAATAAGCACGAGAGGGTTTCACAAGGCGAATCACAAACTGGAGGGGCTTTGATGCCTACCGAAACGGGTTCGCGCCTGCCTTTGTGGGTTTGGCGCGTGCTAATGGCTTTGCTGTTGATTGCGGGCGCGCTGGTTTCCATCTACGGGCACATTCCGCCCGTGTCGCTGGATGCAACGGCGCCGGCAACGGCGTTTTCGGCCGAGCGTGCCATGGCGCATGTGCGTGCCATTGCGCAGGAACCGCATCCGGCGGGCACGCCCGCCGCGGAAGAGGCGCTGCAGTACATCGCCGGCCAAATCCGCGAACTGGGCCAGGAACCGGTCATCCGCGAACTGGTGTCGCACCGGGGGCCCGGCGAAATGTCCACCGTGCGCAATGTGATGGCGCGGCTGCATGGAACCGCGGGTCCGGAAGCGGGCGCGGCCGTCTTTCTGGCGCACTATGACAGCGTGTCGTTCGGTCCCGGCGCGGCCGACGACGGTGCGGGGGTGGCCGCGCTGCTCGAAACCATGCGGGCGCTGCTGGCCGGACCACCTTTGAAGAACGACCTCATCTTTCTGTTCACGGACGGCGAGGAGGGCCGCAATGCGGACCATGCGGGGCTGCGCGGCGCCTGGGCTTTTGTGAACGAGGACCCATGGGCCAAGGACATGCGCGTGGCGGTGAATTTTGACTGCCGGGGCGTGCGCGGCCCGTCCTACCTGTACGAGACGAGCCTGCCCAACCAGTGGCTGGTTCGCCAGTTTAACCTGTCCGGTGCAAGGCGGCCGGTGGCCACCTCGGTCATGGCCGAAATCTACCGGAGTATGCCGGTGGCCAGCGACCTGACCATGTTTCTCGAAAAGGGCATCCCGGGTGTGAACTTTGCGTTTGTCAACGGGCTGGCCCGTTACCACACAGCCCTTGACACCCCCGACAACCTGATGCGGCGCAGCCTGCAGCACCACGGCGAGAATGCGCTGGGCATGGCGCTGCGCCTCGGCAATGAGCCGCTGGAACGCGCCAAAGGGGGCGGCACCAGCGTGTACTTCAACCTTCCGGGCATTCGCATGGTCCAGTACTCGACCAGCTGGCTGCCCATGATGTGCGGCATCGGCCTGGGCCTTTTCCTGCTGGGCGTCATCGCGGGGTTCCTGCGCGGCCGATTGCAGCTCCGCGGCATCCTTATGGGACTCTGGCTGTGGCTGGCAGGCACGGCAGCCTGCACGGTGCTGGGCGGACTGGTCTTCTGGCTGGCGTATCGTGCGCGCGACTTCTACTTTGTCTATAACGCCGGGCCGTGGACACTGGCCGTGGTGTTGGCCACCGCCGCGATCTTCTTCATGGTCATGGGCAGCGAATGGCGAAAGCACGGCCTGCTCAACCTGTGGGTGGGCATGTTGCTTTGGTGGGCCGCGGGACTGGTCGCCACGACCGTGTGGCTTCCGGGCGCGAGTTACGCCTTTTTTGGCCCCCTGGCCACGTCGTCCCTCGGGCTGCTGTGGCTGGCGGCGCGGCCGGTGCCCGCCGAAACGCACGGCAAGCGCGACATGGTGCTGATGGCGGTGCTGGGGCTGCCCGCAATGTTTATCCTGACCGGTCTGATGATGGGCATCTACGCAGCCGTGCTGTTGCTCGGCGCGCCGGGGCAGACATTCCTGCTGATGCTGGTGCTGGGCGCCATACTGCCCCATCTCGTTTGGGTGTTCGAGGGCCATCTCCGCACCGTCTCCATCGTGCTGGGCGTCGCGGCGCTGGTGGCCGTTGTTTGGGGGGCCACCTGGACACCCTTCTCCAAAGCGCGGCCCAAACTCACCTCGCTGGCCTACGCAATGGACGCCGACTATCACAAAGCATGGTGGGTCAGCGCCGACAAAAAACCCGACTTATGGAACCGTCCGTTCCTGTCCGAAACGCCCGAAATTGGCTCGGTGACGGACCTGCTGCCGGCCACGGCACGCGGCGATTACCTTCGCGCCCCGGCACCGGCATTGCAGTTCGCGCCGCCGAGCGTCGAACTGGTTTCAGACAGCACAGTTGGCGACACACGCACGGTGCGGCTGAAGATTGACTCTCCGCGCGGCGCGCCCATCATCGAAATGCACGCCGACCACGGGCTCGAGGTGCGCCGCGCCCGGGTAAACGGCCGGGAACTGCTGCCGGTAAAGGCAAGGTGGTACCTCCATTACAGCATTTACCGGGGAGGCGGGATTGACTTGGAACTGGAAGTCCCCGCGGGCTCGCCCGTGCGGCTCCAGGTGACGGACCGCAGTTACGGGCTGCCGCAGGAGTTGGGCGTGCCCAAACGCCCGCCCAACCGAATACCACGGCCGAACACGGTGGACTATAACAAGGACCCCGTGAAGACCGATGAGGTCAGCGTGACGCGCCGGGTCGCGTATTGAAATTGGTCACAACGTTCGGCGTCTGACAGCAGAATCTCCCTGTGGACGTTGTGGACTGGGTGGACACGGTGGACGCAGTGGACAGGAAGGCAAGTTCTTCCGTTCACAGTGTCCGAAAAGTCCACCCCATCCGCAAAACTTGGACACCGGGGAGGCCCAAACCGCCAGCCTTGGGCTGCAAGCGAATTGCGATGATGAGCAAGGGGTTTGCAGGCATGTGGCAACCTTCGCCAGTAGCCGTTCTGGCCCTGATGGCCGTGGCGCTCTCCTGTCCGGGTTGGTGCGGCAAACCGGCCAACGGGCCGGTGTCTCTGGAAAAGAGACTGGCGGAGTACGGCGGGAACTTGCCCGCACCGGACTGTATCCGGGCGATCATCCGGAAGCGGAACCGGGATTCTGACTCCAGACATGGTTCTGTAAGGGTGCTTGAAGCGGGGCGAAGCGCCGCCGAACGCACCGTTCGTGCGACACCGCACTCCGAGAACGGCCTGCCCCAAAGTCCCCCTTTGAAGGGGGATTCAGGGGGATGTGGGTTTTCGCGCATATCCTCGGATGAGCACAACATCCCCCCCTTCAAAGGGGGACTCATGCCCCCACACCGGCGCGTTGGCGGCACACTTCGTTTTCGCCGCCGCTTTCTCCCAGGAGTGCCCGTCCCACGCGCCTGCCGCTCAGGTATTTCGCGGATGCAAATCAGGAGTTCTCTTTACACAGGAAGACAAACATATGATATGATTATTTACGGTCAAACTGGCGGAATAGTCAGAAAAGTGTACGCGAGCCAACCGTGTTGGAATGTAGGGAACGGTTATGCACGACGGCGGACATGAGACAAAACATGGAATAGAATCGGGGTTTGCTCCTATGGAAGCAATGGCTGCCTCTGGGGGGTGTCCATGAGCATGAGCGCTTTCTTTGGGTTGCGGGAGGGTGTTGGCCTTTTTTTCCCGGGAGACGGGCGGTGAAGAAGATCGGGAGGAGCCGATGCAATACCCTTTCCGGGTTTACCCTGCTTGAAATCACGGTGGCGATGGCCATTTTTACCGTGACCATTGTGACCGCGGCGCAGGGTGCGGCCTATGCCTTTGGTCTGGTGAACCTGCAGAACCAGCGGGTGACGGCAAACAACGACTGCCGGGCGGTACTTGCGGCGCTGCGTCAGGTGGCCGTGGAGCAGCCCGACACCACCGCCTGCCCCGAGGGCGCCAACAAGTTCCCCTGCGTGCTGATGCACTGGCGAAACTGGTTCCCGAAGAGCGCCACCGAAGTGGCGGCCATGAATGCGGCCTATAGAATGCCCTTTGTGGGGATGTACACCCTGCGCAACGAGACCATCACGGTTGACCTGACCAGCAAGACTGGGCAGCCGGCCGTGAACGGGACCGATCCCTCGTCGAGCACCAATCCAGTGTGTGTTACGGTCACGGTGCGGTGGACGGGGCCGCGGGGAATCACCTATACGGAGGTCGTGAGCACCGCGATAACGAACAGTTGATCGGGCGAACTTGGCGCGGCCTTTGTCCGGAAAATTTGAACCACGGAAATCACGGAAATACACGGAAAAGAACACGGGCAAAACGTATGAATTCTGTCTGACAAATCTTTGCGCTCTTTGCGTTCTTTGCGGTTAAAGGAAGAAGAAATATGGCCGCAAGGAACGCAAAGAACACAAGGAGCAATACGGCTTCTATTTGCTGTGCACGCGATGATTTACAGATGACCGATGACTAACTTCTGCGAGAGAAAACAAGAAGATGACAGACGGTAGTACAGAGATGAGACGCGTCAGTCCCTGTTCTTCGTGCGGACGTCTTTCGCGCAATGCCGGATTCACCCTGATCGAACTGTCCATTTCCGTCGTGCTTCTGACGGTGGTGACGCTGCTGGGGTTTATTGCCTCGAACAGTTCCCTGAAGGCCAATGATCTGAACCGCCGGATGACGACACTTCAGGAGGATGTGCGCTCGACCATGCGCGCCCTGTCCGACAACGTGCAGAGGGCCGTCCGGCGGCCGCCTCCGGGCGTCCTGCTGCCGAGCAACGCGCAGGAACTTCAGATTGTGGATCCGGAGAACCCGGTCGCCGTGTCGTTCGTGCTGCCCTCGGACCTGACCGGGCTGTCGTTTACCGACCCCATCACCATCCAGTTCGAAACGGAGGACCGGCCCGCCACCGGCGTGGACGGCGGGCAGTTCGGCAACGGCCAGTTGGATGCGGGCGAGGACACGAACCGTGACGGGGTCCTAAACCGCCGCCTGGTGATGGTGAGATCCGACGGCAGCCGCAGAATCCTGGGCGGCAGTAACAACCTGGCCAATGTGGCTTTCAGCCTGTCGGACGACGGGACCATGCTCGGCGCGACGATCACCGCCACCATGCGGCTCGAAACGGGCAAGAGCCGGATGCTGCGGTACAGCCTTACCACCAACATCTTTCTGATGAACTGAGGGCGCAAAGGGCCCGGGATTGACATGGAGGAGAGGATCATGGGAAACGTTCGGAACAGAAATGCAGAACAGGGCATGGCGATGGTCATCACCATGATTATGACGGTGGTGGTCGTCGGCTCGCTGCTGCTCATTTCACGGCAGGCGCTTTCGGCCCGGCTGCACACCGATGCGGCGCACACGCAGCACCAGATTGAGGAGGCCTGCAAGGCGGGCATTGACCACGCGATCCAGCGCCTGTGCGACCAGTATGTCCGCGAAAACGCCAACAAGGTCGGCAACTACACGAGTTACAGAGCGTACCTGGACAATCTTGTGCCGCAGAACTCCGCCATTTCGCTGGCCTCGGCGTCGAACCCCATCGTGCTGGACGCCAACCGGGGCGTCAGCGTGACCAACCTTACGGTGACCCGGGGCGCAAACAGCATCAACGGATTCGATTTCACCATAGACTCCACGGCAAAGGTGAAGACCAAGTCGCGCACCGCGCGGCAGAGCCTCAATATCGGCGGCTCCCCGTTCACGGGGTTTGAATACGCCATTTTGGCGAACAACATCAACTGCATCCTGTGCCACGCCGAAATCAGGAACGTTGACCTGGACAACAACACGAACAAGAACCTGTACGGCACCTTCGACCGGGTAAAAGTTGCCTCCCTGATGAAGCTGATGTACCGCTCCAGCGGCAGCGACCCGGCCGATTCGCGTGTGGCCGGCACGCTCTACACCCGCGGCAACGTCATCAACAGCTACACCGGCTCCGAACTGAGCAACTCCCAAATCACCGCGGGCACGCTGACGACGTACCAGTTCACGTCCAATGGAAAGATCAAACAGAACGCCTCGACGGGGGCGCTGAGCACGGGAACCCTTTCGGTCGTGACGGGTGTGGACGGCGGCGGCGCGCCGCTGACCGGCGGCAACATGTACAAGAATTACCCCACCGATCCGAAAAAGATGAAGGATTCCATCCTTCCCGAGTCATTCCCGGCCCCCTATCCGGATGAAAATGAAGACAAGACGGTTCAGTCTGACGAGTTTCACCAGATTTCGGACCTGCTGGAGGGCTCTGCGACCGGCGGCATAGCCTATGGCGTCCCGGCCGGAAGCGCCTACTCGGGCACGACTTTTCCGACGGCATCCAATGGAGCCGCCTCTGACCTGATCGCCACCAGAACCGATGACCAAGGCAACGTGATACCTTACGGAGGTTACAATGGGAATCTAATTCTCACGGGCACCGCCGCCAACCCCATCCGGTTGAACGGCCAAATCTGGATAGAGGGCGATCTGCTGCTGCGCGGGGTGGTCAAGGGCACCGGCCAGATTTTTGTGAAGGGAAACACCTACATCGCCGGCGACGTGGTTTATGCGGACGGTTCGACCTTTGGCAAGGCATCCGACGGCACCAAAAATTCGATGGCCCTGATTACGGGCGGCAACGTGCTCATTGGTGACTACCTGACCATTCGCGCCAAGAACCACAGCAAGGACAACACCTCCACGACGCCCTCTTCCACGGCGATGTCGGGTTACACGGTGAGCCCCTCTTACTCATCTGGCGTTAACGCGGGCCAGCTCTCGATACAAACCCGCGTCGCCAACCAGACCGTTTCCAAGGTCAAGAACCCGAAGAACACCTCCAACGCGGCGGAAAACCTGCAGATCGGCTATTTTGACCCGGACGTGACCGACGGCAACGGCATTGTCAGCGCGCGCGCCGGCAACCAGCAGTTTTCGTTCACCCAGTCGGACCTGATGATCTTCAACGGTTTGGAGATG
>CALDSM010000070.1 GCA_937923585.1 uncultured bacterium | reverse complement strand
AATCCACTCCTTGCTGAGCCACAAGGAGCTGGTCCTTGTCCAGTATTTCCAAGACATTAAGCCCAGTCGGTCTTATGGAGATGTCCGACACACTTGCCTTCCACCATACAATGACTGCGGCGACCAGAAGAACAAAGGCAACGCCAACGAACACTACTGCTGCCATTTTTACCTTAAGAACTGTACTTAAGTACCCGAACATGTCAAAGTTTCCTCCCTACGTTACCTGGTACGAGAATCCATCAACAGTCTTGCCCTGCGAAGCATAGAAGTGCCGCGCGTAGCTCTCAAAGGCCGTCTTCAGTTCCGCCCCCAGTTGTTCGTCAAAGAGAATTTCAGCGGCAATAAGCTCTTTCGCTTTCGACATCACCTGCGTTTTGTCTTTTTCCGACATCTTCTCAGTAAGTTCCAAACCGCTGAGAAGATGACTTGTAGCTACGTATCCTGTGACTCCCGACACTGCCGCCCCTACTGAGGCGCCGGCGGCCGTTCCCAAGAAGTTTGCACCCAATTTTCCGATAACTGGTATTCTGCCAATAGGAAACACCTGAAGCAGAGGAGACAGTGAAGCACCTGCCTTGGCCCCCACATAAGCTCCGCCAAGGCCTAGAACGGCACCAACAGCTTTCCCCGCCGCCCTGGCTTCCTGTTCGCTGATTGGCTGCGGGGCAACCGTATACACTTCGGTCTGGTCGGCCTGGCTCACATCCACATCAATTGTATAGGGAAGAAGCTCGCCTCCTTTGGCAAGGTTTTCCGTGTTCTGTATGGTGCAGACCAGTCTGCCGGAATCGGGCTTGCCCGGTGTGGGTTCATACTTGAATACACCCAAGTCAAAGTTGACGTTCGCAGACCCGCTAATGTAATAGACAAAACCCTTTGACAGGTGCCTCTCGACACCGTCCGTTCCTTTTTCCATATATCGGTTTCCGGCAACGACGAACTTGTCGAAAGTGATGGACCTGAAAATAATTTTGGCAGGCACACTATGTGTATGGAACAAGTTTCGTGGGGTTCCCCCTGAGTTATAAAGAAAGCCAAAAGCAAAGAGGACCATGAGCGTGCCAAGACCTGCCATTACCTTTGTGCGCCTTGTATTGGCGTGGTCCTTGTGCTGAAGAGGCTGTGTTATGGCATCCAATTCCTTTTCGGAGACCCCTCTCTTCTTGGCCGCCTCCACCAGCACAAACATCTCTCGTTCGTCGATTACGCCATCATTCTCAAAGAACTGTTGCGCTAGCGACCTGAGATAAGCCAGTGAAGAGTCCTGTTCTCCGAGCCCCCGCTCCCTTTTCACTTCGGCAATGAGTTCGTATACTTCGGTCTCTTTGAAGCCACCCTCCATGCCAAAGTGCAGTATCGCAAATGCCTCCTTGCTATCTATAACGCCATCGCTCAGGTAGTCACCGATTTGCCTCTTTAGGTTCTCCACATCCCCCGAATTCGGCATGTAGTTTCTCCTTATCGCTTGCGCTTGAAAGAAGCCGGTGGCGGAATCTGTTTGAAAGGAGTGTCACCCGAGTATAACCGTGTCCAGCCGTCTTCAAGAACGACCTGAACCGTCTGTCCGGCCCAGACTGCTGAAAGTGGCGTTACGGGACAGCTAATGTATCGAAAGAGATTCGAGCCGGGCTTGTAAACGCGAACGCGTCGTCCTTCAATAACTAAGCCCCCGCCCACATATCCATCTTTCACGAAGTCCATTGTTGCGTTCCCTCCGTGCTACCATTGCCCAGGACGTTGAAAAGCGTCTGAAAAAGCGCTCTGTTGTGTGCATTCCGCTTCATGTAGCCGCCTAATCCCTACTGAACCTGAGTTGGATTTTACACGAACTACAGTGCGTTCTCAAATGCCCCCGATTTCTCTATTGTCTTTGCATCATGGCGATAGAGGACAAAGACAAATTCCTGCGGATGTTGGGAGAGCGGATTCGTAACCTTAGGCTTGAGAAAGGGTTGCGGCAGGAGGACTTTGACGACGAGACGGACTTGGGGATAACGTCACGGGGTTTTCAGGAAATCGAGTATGGGCGTAAGAACGTCAAGGTGTACACGCTTGCCATGATTGCCGAGCGGTTGGGCGTGACCCTGCCGGAATTGCTCAATTTGGGGTCTGAGAAGGGAAAAGGCCGGAAGAAGACGAAACGGACGTAACGGCGCGCATTCCCCAAGTGTGCTTATGATTGGTTATTCATGTTGGCTACCCACTGTCGGCGTGAAAAAGGGCGGGTGTCCCTTAGATTCAGCTCAGAACACCCGCAGGCTGCCGTTTTTCAGTGCCCAGACAGACTCTCGGCATAATCTGCCTCCTTATCTCATCTGGCCGTCACTCCTACTACATCCACGTGGACGGCCTTCCGTGGCGAGCCAGTCTTGCAGCGAATCATTCTGCCAGGCTGAATATCTTTATGAGCTTACCAACCCACCTTTGCCGTTGAGGCCGCTGGTGGCTCTTCACCCCTTCCAATGACTTCTTTCACGTAATAGGCGCGGTAGCCTTGGTCATTGGTCGTGGCGGTTATGCGTATGCGCTTGCCATAGGCTTCCGTCTTCTTAGCCTCGAATTCCTGGCCGTTGTTGGCTTCAATGCCAATCATTCGGAGTTCCCGCTTTAGGAAGTCTGACACCTTCTGGTTTACCAAGTAGTATTTCTTCTGTAAGACGCAACCCGCGAATGGTCCGTCAACCATCGCCAACATCCACCGGACAACCTTCCTACCCTTCCCGTCTATTGCGCTCTGCATCTCTACAATGTCAACCACGTATTCACCCTCTGGTACGTCTTGAATAATGGCACCCATCTTTATGGCTCCTTTTGTTCTTCGTTTGAAATTCTCTTTCCCTGGCAATGCACGGCAAGCCAGGCATCCACTTCTTCCGGCACGTACCGGATGGCGCCCCGGACCTTTCTGTAAGGCAACCCCTCCTTACGGAGTGCCAATAGGGTCTGTCGGGACATCTGCAATTCTTTCGCAAGCTCTGTTTCGGTCAAGTACTCGTTCATTCTTCAATCCTCATTCCTTGGCCTGTTCTACGGCCTACATTTATTTGTCCTCGACAGGCGTGCGCAGATTGGTACAAGGAGGTTGACCCGGAACTGCCACGGTATATGCCGGTTAACGCGGCAGTACGGCGAAGCAGTAATGTGTAGGAGCTTCTCGGTTAACCGGGGAAAGAGGAAAGCGAGAGAAGGCAGCAACAGGACAGAGTTTCAGAAGGGACGTGCTATATGGCAACTTACGACAAATCGTTGGAGAAGGTGGTGAACGCCCAAGAAATCCCCGATTACGAAGGAAAGCCGGAATGGGGTGGAACTGTTCTACAGGCTGTCCAGTATATGGATAAGCAGCCGCAAGTCGTTCTGCAACGGTATCGGCACGACAAGGCGACGGGTGAGAAGAGGTTTTTCCCCTTCATTTCTATCCCAGCAGGTGCCATTGTTCGGGTGACTGCCGAGATGGTCAGCATGGCCTCGAACATTGACACCAACTACCCAAAAGTGCCTACGGGACTCGGCTGAAAGACCAACGCAAACCGCCTACAAGGCGACACCGGCACGGCATACACATTGTTACCTTCGGCAGGGGAACGTCGCAGACAGGCCGGTCTACAGCGACTCCGCCTCTCTGGTCAGGTGGCCAGGACACAGCCAGACACCGACAGTTTGGAAAAGACGAGGGGGTCAGGGCAGAATGCAACCAGATATGGGGAAGTTGCCAAAGAGGTGGACTTCGGTCTCCGTCGTTATATATCGGGACCGACCAGCAGCCTGTAGCAACTGGGATTCAATGAGGTGTTTTTGAAAGTACCGGAGCGTTGCTTCCTGTGGACCGGCCAAACTAAACTCAAACTCGTTGCTCTCGCAGGGATATTCCACAAAACTGTTTCCGTTGTCCGTGGTCCAGACGCCTGAGACCACATAACTGCACAGTTGGTAGACCTCTATCGGCAGATGGGGAACCCCAAAGATGCCAATCCGTTTTTCTTTGAAGTAGTCGTACCCCTCAAGATTGCCAAACCACGCGAATACAGGCACGCGTGTGCCCTTGACCACCATCTGTTCTGTGTCCACCGCCTGTTTGAAGGTAATGACGCCATCCAGTTTGTATACAGCAACCTGATTGGAAACATACTCTCCAAAATCTGCCGACCCCAAGCGACCGATACAGGTACGGCTCAGGCTGTGTTCAGGGTGTAAGAAGAGCTTCCCTTGTGGGACAGTTCCGCGCAAATCCACAAACGTCAACCGGTCGCCAAATACTGCCCGGTATATCTTCTCGTTGGCAGTGGCTGACAAGATGACCCATTTCTTCCCTTGAGGAAGCGCCTTGACTTGAACGCCGACAATAGACTTTTTTGAGGCCGACCGAAGAAAAGCCGTGCAAGCGGGAAGCAGCGAAATTTGAGATGACCATAAGCTCTTGCATTGAGGCGAATTCAGCAGACTGGCCCACAACGCAGAATCAACCTTGTCTTGAGAGATAATTGGGTCAAGAATCGTCGCTCTGCTGACCCTGTCAAGGAAAACGCAGAACTTGTCCAACTTGTCAGGCTCGTGCAATCCCTGGCTCCGGCATCGCTGGACGATGCTCCACATAGTCTGAACATCTTCATCCGTCACTGTAATGACATTTATGAGCCGACCGAATATGTCCTCGTCGATGATAAACGTGTCTATGTTGGGATTGTTTATCAGGAGCGCCTTGTCATGCGTTCCAAAGGCTTTTGGATACCTCTGCACACCGGCTATCCTATCCAAATGGCTCCTTGCCTTTTGTCCAACCTCATCAGTCCTCTCGGCCAGTCCCCTCATTATGTCCAGGCTACCAGTTATACCAAGTCTCTCTAGCCTGCTGATGGCCGTCTCATATTCAGGAGGGAATGTCGGCCTTCTCTCCCATAGGAAGATATCTCGGATGCCTTTGTTCGAGGCTCGCTCGTAAGCCTCCTTAGCCATCTGATGGGTTGGAAATCCCACATAACAGCCATGCAGGTCCTGTTCCAGTATGGCTTCGGTTTTGCCCACCCCCGTGTCTGCCTGTATGACATACACTCCGTCACCGGTTTCACATTTGATTCGATACAGTTCAGCTTTCAGGCGGGAACGAGTTTCCGCAAGGGTCATGGAGTATTTGGGGTTGGCAATGACACGAATCTCCCGACGGTGCAATTGAAGTTGGTGTACTGGGCACAGGCCATGCCGGTTACACTCTGACAAATAGGGGCAATCCATTTTCTCGCAGGCATGTGGGGCATACTCCCTGCGGATGAAGTACGTTATTTCGTTGGTTGCCTTAAAGTGTTGGGCAGAAGAATATGGACCCTCATCCAGAGCTTGTGTGGCAATCACCCGCCCATTTCGGAATTGGATGAGATTGGTGAAGAGACCCACCCTCTGCTGATGATTGAGATAACAGTGATTTGCCCAGAAGTCATTAAAGAGCGAGCACGACGAAGCCAATTGCTCTGGCTCCAATTCCCCCGGCTTATCTGCTGTGCGACCACTCTTCTTGGGCAGAGCTACAGTATCAGCCCGACTCTTCTTTTCTTGAGCGGGCCTTATGGGGAATTGGGGCATCATCCTTCTCGAATCGGCCATTTCCAACGCAAAGGGAAACTCAAGAACCCCCATAATCTCAGGGTGAAAAATGGTGAGAAGTTGTTGGGCACTATTACTTGTTAAGTGGTCAACAATTTCACACCAGATTTGCGTTCCTTTTTCACCATCCGTAATGGGGGTGGAATCGGGCAGAGCAAAGAAGCCGTTGGCTACGGGCATGTAGACCTGATGGGCAAACTTCTCCAACTGGGCAGAAAAATGAGCCTTGTCTTGGGACTTTATGCCCGTGATAGTTGACCAAAGGAAATCTTCAAGGAATGTTGGTTTCCAATCCAGACGATTGCCATCGAAGTCGTATCGTTGAAGTGAATCCGGCTTTGACCCATTTCTGTGCATGTGCGGTTGAAGGTACCCCATGTCCATTTCTGGGAAAATCAGTTTGAAGCATTCGCAGACAAGGCTGTAGATGCGGGGGTCTAGAATGAGTCCATCGAAGAGGAAGCAGGCGTGGAATCGATGGTCATCGGTGTACTGTAGGTGGTGCCAGGAGGTGTAGACCAGGTTTGGTCTAATGTCCCAGTCGTAGCAGCGTTTCATGAAGTCTTGAAGGGTGAAGATTTTCTTTGTCTTTCCATATTCGAAATCGAGGACGAAGAGTCGCGTTCCTATCCAGCACTCTTTGATTGGGTGATGCGGTTGGAATATGGCCGGACAAAATACGTGCCCAGCCTGCACATACTCCTCAAGCTTGGGTCCCGTGATTAGACGTGGTGCCTTTTGCTCGCCCATCCAAAATGATACGCCCATTTCTTCGTCATCATTTGGCTTGTCGGAAAAGGGAGTTGGGTACACGTATGCCGGTATCAGAGGCTCGTCTTCACAGAGAATGGGATAGCGAGCAGGGGCAATGCGCGGCTCCGGCGGGGCTACGCAAGCCGTGGACAAATTGTAAACTGAGGTGTCTGTAATCATATGAGATGTCCTTCAAAGAGAAAGGGCCTGGGAACTCGACATTCCCAGGCCCTCGTTTTCACGTCATTGTGTTATCGCTCTGATTCAGCCTCTCCGTCGCGTCGCCGCCTTTCTTCGACTGCCTCTATCACATAACGAGAGACATTTCGCTGGCTTTGTTTGAGCCACTGATACAACGGCAACGGCGTTGAAACCGTCAGTGTCATCTTCGGTGCCAATATTCTGTTTGTTTCCTGTGTGTCCATGGACAATACCTCCTTGGGTGTAAACTCTTTGTTTGTAATTTGTTCTCAAACGCGTCTAAGCAATTCAAAAGAATGTTCGGCGGCAGATAACCGTCTTACTAGGCGTTCCTAGCGAAGTGTTCTCAGGGCCGATGCAACTACCGATACAAAATGCGGGTGTATTGCCGTCGGTTCAATTCTGAAGTCTGGGTAAAGGCCTTTGTGTATCCGCAGTGGCAGGACGGCGTTGGGACTAGGATGTGGACTGTGCTCAGAAGACAGGACTGATACGGCCCTGCTATTCAAAGGAATGTGCATGGCAATGCTGTGTGACATGAGAACCTCCTTGGGCTTCTTGCCCATTGTTAAGTTATTTGTTTGTTCTGTGCCGACATTGACGCATCAGAATTGGGTGAGGCGTAATCGCAGATGTCTGTAATGGAGGTTCGTAAACGGTCGACGGGGAGAGAGTCTTCTTAGGGGGTATTGGGCAATGGGCGGGAAGACAGGGGGGAAACGAGGCAGGTTTGGGTGGGTGCGCCGATAGCGGAAATTATCGCGGGCATGCGTCGATACCAATTTTGGCAAACAGATAGGGCGGCAACCGGCGATTGATGCATTGCACTGCGCCAGTGCCGCCCTCGGATAGGATTCCCCTTTGATGCAGTGCGCTGCGCCGCCGCCCCCAAGCGCGGACGTTTTCCCTTCACGACGGCGCCCCGGCCGCCCTGGCTCTAGAATCCCTGGAACTCGGGGAACTCGGCTTTCTTCAAGCACTTATGTACAATTTGCGCAGCCATGGCCGGGCTCGCCTGCAGGAGCATGTTCATGGAATAGGCTACCTGGGCGACGCGCTTCCGCACGCCCCTATCGCTCTGCCCCACAGGAAAGCGCCCTATCAAGGCGCTGAGCTTCTGCCTGAATAGCGCGTCCTTCTTCCTCTTCCATATCCGATACAAGTCATCCGTCTCCTCTCGGCACCACTCGACGGAATGGGAGTGTGCAGCACAATGCATCATGAAGGCAACAAGATTCAGCATGGGACTGGGTTTGTCGTCTTTGTACAGAGGCGCGTTGTGTCTGCCGATATCGTCCCTGCCGATAAGGCTGTTCGCCAACCGGTAGAACTCTTTTTCCGTGGCCGTAATGCCACCGATGGGAGAGTGTATGTCGTCATATCGGAAAGAAAGGTTCTGAATGGACCGGTGCGCTGGGTCGGGATACTCCACCAACTGGGAAAAACTCACCCCGTTCCAGAACCCAACCGTATCCCACGTGAACACGATGTCAATACCGTGAATGTCCTTGATCAGTTTGGCAAACAGGCACTGGGCAATATCGTCCTGGAAGTCTCCCTTCCCGAGGATGTGAAATCGGAATTGGCGGTTCTGCCGATTCTTGATCTTGATATGGTGCAAAACGTCTACCAGCGGGATGACGTAAGGAAAGCACGGCGTGGGAAAGGCTGCATCCTTCGCCGCTATGCCGCCCGTGGCAAAGGCAAAGAAGTGGCTTGCAGCGTCCGAATCAAACAGGACGCGCAGGAATAGCTTGTGCAGACCCGGCGTCTTGAAGTGATGGACCGCGACCACTGTCTTGCGGCATTTCAGCGGCAGGCGCACAAATTCCTCCATGCACTGCTGGTTGATGGCCAGCAACTCCTCGCCGAAGTCAAACCGGCAATTTGCGGTGGGCACCACGTCGAGGGTGAATGTCCCCGTGACCTGTGCCGCATGTTGCAGGGTCAACTGTGTATGGGCGTGAAGCAGCCTCGGAATCAGCGCTTTGGATATAGCCCCCGTCTGCAGCTGAAACCCGCCGCTGTCCCTGTCGAGCGGCAATCCGCCGAGATAGTGGCTTCCGGTGACCTTGCCAATATTTTTCGTGAATGCCTGAACGACGCGGTCCGTATTGGAAAGATCTACGCTCAGGTCGCCAAAAGAGATCAACAGCCCCGGAGCGCAGTGCTCCTGAAAGAACGTGCGAAGCCGGTTTCGGTCAAGAAGCGAGGGGTATCTTTCGACGGCTCGCTCAATGGTGACATGCATCGCACAGGCTTGGCCATTGATGTAACCCAGTGTATTCATCGGATGTCCTCCTTGATTGTTTTTGGACCTTTTTGGGGGGGCCAACCTGCCATCGCGATTGGCCCCCCGGCTGTCTCAGTCGATTTCGTAGTCGTCCAGAGCAATTTCATGCCACTGGTTGAGGTCGCCGTCGTACACGTGCAGGCGGCGACGCGTTTCCTTCTCCGTCAGCGGAACACACTCCAGCCAGAGGGCCAGCCGTGCTCCGGGAAGCGCGTGGATGTGCCCGTCCTCCGTTTGGGTGATGTTGAACCCCTCGACACGGATTTCAGCGTCATCTTCTGGCCTCACATAGGTGGAGGGTGAGAGGGGCACCAGGTTGGGAGCCTCGTCCGGTTCCTCTTCCGGTTCCTGCGGGGGCGTGTCGGTCTCCCGTGGAGATGCCTCGCCAGTCCCCGGCACGTGCAGCGGTTGCAACGCCTTCTCAAGTTCGGCCACGCTGGGAAATTCCTCAATGCGCTTGTTGGCACCCTGGCACTCCTGCAAAATGATGGAGGATTCTCCGTGGAACCACTTGCGCCTGTGCTCCTCGCGCGCCAGCAATTCAAGCCGGCTGAGGCTCACATTGTTGTAGTACCTGGCGAAACGCTCCTTCATTTCCGGCGTCAATTCCAGCCAGAATATCCGGCACACCCTCATGTAGACCTGAATGCTTCTCGCCTCCAGGTGGTCTTCGGGAACTGTGTGACTCTTCACGTACGCAAGGAAATCGCGCTCACGGGTGTACCGCTCCCTCAAAACGGTGAACACCATTCCCTTTGCGATGTAAAAGGCGAGCTTGTTTTCCTTAAGGCGTTTTGCGAGCCCCAGGAGTTCGTCGCTCGTGACGTTTTGCAGGTGGTTGGGGCTGAGCGCCTTTTCCAAAGTGGCTGCCACGTCCATAACAAGCGTTTTTTCCGGGGATGGAACGCTGTAAGGGCTTTCGGCGGACTCGCTGAATACCTGCCGGAAGGATGCCGTGCCATCCATCATCAACGAGTAGTCGATGTTTGACGAAGGAATGACCTCGGTTCCCGCAGGAGAAGAATCCATCCCACCCGTCAGCATAAGGAGATCGTCCGTGTCGTTGTTTGTGTTCATGTTGTCAAAATCCTTCTTGTTCGTTGTTTTCAGTCTTTGTAGTCTTTGAGAGTTGGGGCCGCGGCAGGGATTGGACCTGCCTGCGGCCCCTTGTGCCGCGTCAGTCTGCGGGCTGCTCAACAGCCTGCGGGCGGGAAGTCATGTTGACCGCTTTCAGGAAGGCCTGGATGCCGGTTGCTTCGGTTTCCAAAGCCTCCCGCTGTTTCGCAATCGCGTCGAGCCGGTCAAACTGCGCCTTGATCATCGACATCATGTCGTCAACCTTCGGGCGGTTCGTCTTTGCATGTTCAAGTCACGCCTCATAGGTCTTCAGCGAAACGTGCTTGCCCAGAGCGTCGCGCACCTCTTCAAGAGTCGCGCCGTTGGCCGCCATCTTGCGGCCCCTTTCAACTACATCGAGTGGGTATCCCATTTTCATTCACCTCCTTTCTGTCTGGTGTCTACGCCGCGTTAACTTCCTGCGTAGCGATTTCTACACCGCAAAATTTGTGCCAACAGCAAGATGGGGGCGTGGAAGGGTCGTATCCAATTGGTAGTAAATGGGATATGACTTATGCCTCAAAACCGCAAGAGGCTTTGTAGAAATGGCAAGATTGGCCTTTTTGGTTGCCAGAAATGCCAGAACGGCATTTTTCTAGCCAATAATCAGGAGTTGGAGGATGAGATTAGGCAACAGTCACATGCGGTCTAGCTGGAACGGGCACAAAGGAGTGCCATCGTAAAAGGAAAAGGAACAAAGTATTCCGCGAAGAGACATTGGGCTGCGGGGTACGGTGAGTCAGGCTCGGAAAAACGTTTCCAAGTCAAAGGCGTTTTGTCAGAGGTTGGTCATGGAAATGACGCGGAGACCAATGCCGTCATTCCTGCCCGTTGGATTGAACCCTTGGCGGTATGCGGCGCGACAGTCTGATGCGGCGAGATACCAGGCACCGCCTCGGACCGTGCGTTCTTCGCTCAATACCGTACAGAGCGGGTTCGTCACCGGGGCTTCGGTATAGAAATTCGGCACGTAGTAATCCTGGCAGAACTCCCAGACATTGCCGTGCATCTCATGAAGTCCCCAGGCATTGGCGGGGAAAGAACCCACGGGCAGGGTCCTCTTTCGGTATTCGCCACTAACGCCGTTGCCATACGGAATCCGGCCATCATAATTGGCCTCGTCCGTTGAGATAGTCTCCCCAAAACTAAAAGAGGTAGCCGTGCCGGCCCGGCATGCCGCGACGGAGAAGGCCCCGGCGCCCGTGTTTCCC
>CALDSM010000069.1 GCA_937923585.1 uncultured bacterium | reverse complement strand
CTAGACGGGCGCTCTTGCAGCAAGCTTTCTGACGATGAGCGCACGGCAGTGCGCCGCAACGACGTCGGTTTCGTCTATCAGTTTCACCATCTCCTGCCGGAATTTTCCGCGCTGGAGAATGTGATGATGCCGCAGATGATACGCGGGTTGTCCAAGAAAGCCGCAGCGGAGCGTGCGCAGCAGCTTCTTGAATATATGAAGATCGGCAAGCGCGCTTCGCATCGCCCGTCTGAACTTTCCGGCGGCGAGCAGCAGCGTGTGGCCATCGCGCGCGCCCTGTTCAACAACCCCTCCGTCGTGCTGACCGACGAACCCACCGGCAACCTCGACGAGAACACCGGCCGGGAAATCGTGGAACTGCTCTTCAACCTCAATGCGCAGGACAACGTGACGCTCGTCATCGTCACCCACGACGAATCACTGGCCGCGCGCGCCCACCACTGGACCGCCATTCACGGCGGCCGCGCGGAGACGCGGCGTTAATGGACAATTGACAATTGACAATGGACAATAAATGAAAGTGCGGGAGGAACGCGGGCAATGAAGGAGAGGGCAATTCAGGAAAAGTCATTCGCTTTTGCAGTGAGCATCGTGAATCTGTACAAGCATCTGAGCGAGAAGAAACGGGAGTTCGTATTGTCCAGGAAACTGCTGCGGTCCGGCACAGCAATTGGCGCGTTGCTGTGCGCGAGGCGGATCAGGCGGAAAGCAAGCCCGACTTTATCCACAAGATGGCAATCGCCCTGAAGGAAGCGAATGAAACAGAGTACTGGATACTCTTGCTGAAGGAGATCGGCTACCTGACTGCCGCGGAAGCGGACTCTATTCTGACCGACAACGGAGAGCTGCTAAGGCTGCTTACCAGCATCATCAACTCAACGAAGCGCAGCGTTGTCCGATAGTCATCTTTCTTCATTGTCAATTGTCCATTGTCAATTGTCAATTTCGGCCTTGCCTCTCGGCCCGAGCCTGTACGTTCCACCTAGGACGCACAAGACCGCCAATGTCACCAGCGCCGCGTTTCCGGCTGCGGGTATGGCATTGGGTCCCTTCACGCTCACGTACACGGCCTCCGTCGTAATCACCGTGCCGTTGCCGTCGGTCACTTGGCAGGTGTACCAGCCGGAATCCTCTTTTGCCAGGCTTGCGATGCTGAACGTGCCCTCCGTCTTGCCCTCAATCGGGTCGGCGCCCTTGAACCACTGGTACGCCGGCGTGCCTATCGCGCCCTCCACCAGCACGGTCCATGAAAGGCTGCCGCCCACCTGGAACGTGCCGCCCTCGGGTTCCGAGAGGAACACAAAGGCGTTCCTGATGCTGAACGACCATCCCGACCACACCCCCCACGGATAGTCGCTGGACATGACGCGGAATTCGGACTCGTGGGCGGACCAGTCCCAGGTGTCGCGGTAGATGTAGGTTTGGGGAGGGCCGTCGTTGTAGCCGATGACGGTGACGAAGTGGTCCGTCTTTCCGTCCCCGTCCGAGTCCACGAGAAACACCATCGGCCGTCCCGCGTCAATTTCACGTTTTACCACGTCAAAGGTCAGCGTGGTGCCGAACCGGTATGTGCTGGTTGTCGGCACGTAGTAGGGCGAGCGGAGCGACACATAGCCGTTGAAGGCGGGGGGGACGTCGCTCGACCAACTCCAGCCGTAGTAGTTGCTGGCGGTCGAACGGGACGTTCTCATGAAATCGGCGACGGAATTGTCCGGATGGGGTGTCCGGTTCTTTTGGATAACGTCATCGTCCACCATGGTGGGGTTGTCGTCTTCCGGGCTGGCGTAGTCCTCGTAGTGCTGCTCGCTGCCGGCCGGACGCGGGGAGGCCGAACCGCCCCCCGACGCGATGGCTTGGTAGACATCGGCAGTCTGGGTGGCCGCCGAACCGGGAATCAGGTCGTCAAACCCCTTCCCGTCCCAATATCCGATCACCATGCCCACTGCGGTTGGTCCGCACCCGTGGCGCCAGAGGTAACCCGGCACACCGGGAATCGTGACCAGGGACTTTGAGGCGCTGGCCGGCGGTGATACCACCCCCGGCGGCGGCGTGGGGCCGGTGGTGCTTTGCCGGTCCTCCTGCGCAAACGCGGCACCCGCCGTGAGAACCGACCCGGCAAGCGCAAAGAGCGCGACACAATGCCCCGACAGGTGTTTCATGGCCATACTTCCTTCCACATCTGAGTCCATGCGTTAACAGCCGATGCGTATTCCAGCGGCGGATTCAGTCTATAGAAGCCCGGAATGGGGGTCAACAGGAAATTGACGCAAATGCGGGCAAGGCCCGGCGGGGGCAAGATCGGACGTTGAATATTCCAAGGCTTGCGGGGGATAATCGGGACGGTTCCACTTTGGACAGGGCAACGGCATCAACAAGGAGCGCTTTCGATGAACAGACGTGATTTCCTGGGAAAGAGCACGGGCAGCGTTTTCGGATTTCTGGCGGCGGGTGCGCTGTGCCGGGACGGACGGGCCGACGACGCCACGGCCAGCGACGCGCCGAAGCGCAAGGCGTCATGGACGCCGCTCTTCGACGGTAAGACCCTTGCGGGATGGAAACCGGAGGGCAAGGCGGTGTGGACGGTGGAGAACGGCTGCATCGTGGGGGTGCAGGGGCCGGGAAGCACGCCGGGCGATCTGTTCACGGAGGGGGAGTTTGGTGATTTCGAACTGCGTGTCACCTACAAAGTCCAGTGGCCAGCGAACAGCGGCATCTGGTTCCGCTACCAGTCGCCGGAAAAGTCCTACCAGGCCGACATTCTGGAGTACAAGGACCCCGTGGCCTATTCGGGCACGCTCTACTGCCCCGGCAAGATGTTCCTCTTTGCCAACAAGGCCAAGAACCTTGAGAAGCATGACGATTGGAACACGATGCTGATTCGCGCCGAGGGCGACTCGTTGGGCATCACGCTCAACGGCGTCACCACCGGCCAGACCCGCGAGCCATCCTTTGCCACCGGCCGCATCGGCTTCCAGGTGCATCCGGGCGAAGAGTTCAAGAACATGAAGATCACCGTGCGCGAGGTTATGCTGAAGGACCTCTCGAAATAACCGGGTGCGAATGCGCTGGACGCAAAGAAGGACATCTGCAACATGAACGGTCATGAGCTTACACGGCGTGCCTTTCTGGCCGCCGCCACTACCACCTTTGCCGCGGGCGTCTGCGCCGCGCAGCCCAACACCGCCCAGGTGGTGCCGGGCAAAAAGTCGCCCAACGAACAGGTGATCCTCGGCGTCATCGGCCTGGGCGGCCGCTCGAAGGACGTGGGTGAAACCGCGCTGGGCATACCGACGGCGAAAATCGTCGCCGTGTGCGACTGCTTCCAGAACCGGGTGGACCGGTATCTGGGCACGCTGGGCAAGGATCGCGGCTGGAACGGATACACCGAGTTTCGCAAGATGATTGAAAAGGAGAAGCTCGACGGCGTGTTTATCGAGACCACCACGCATGCGCGCGCGTGGGTTGTGTGCAACGCCATGGCCGCCGGCGTGGACACGTACATCGAGAAGCCGATGTGCCTCGACATCGTCGAAGGCCGACACATGGTCAACACCGCGCGCCACTACAAGCGTGTCACGCAGGTGGGCACGCAGCAGCGGTCCATGCCGCTCAACAACTGGGCCAGCGACCTTGCCAAGAACGGGGCACTGGGCAAACTGAAAGAAGTGCTCGCACCCAACTTCGTCGGCGGCAAATTCTGGCAGGACAAGCCCGGCGAGGAACTGCCCGAGGGCGGCCCCGAGGGTTGGTGGGACGTGTGGACCAACCAGGCCAAATTGCGGCCCTATCGCCGCGAACTGCAGGAAGGCTGGGCAAACTGGCGCGATTACGATGGCGGCGGCATGTGCTTCGGCGTGTCCGGATGGGGCACGCACAGCTATGACCAGGTCCAGCGCGGACTCGGCACCGACGAGACCGGCCCCGTCGAGGTGCTGCTCGAAGAGGCGGTGCAGGAGCTTCCCTCATGCGTCGGCGCGGCCGACCGGCAGCCCGGCCCGGACGAGACGGGCGCCCACTATTACGGCATGGCCCGCACCGTCACCGGTCCGCGCGCCAAAGTGACCATGAAGTACGCGAACGGCGTGCTGCTCAAGCTGCACCTGGACGGCGACAACGGCCCCGGACTGGGCTGCGTGTTTGTCGGCGAGAAGGGCCGCGTCGAGGTCAACCGTGACCGCATCTCAGCCGACCCGCCCGAGCTGATCACCGGCTCGGACCGGCCCCCGACGCTCAAGGTGCCCGAGACCCAGCCGCACATCGAGAACTTTGTCGAGTGCATCAAGACCCGCGCCAAATGCAACGCTGACATCGAATACGGCCAGCGCGCCAGCACGCTCTGCACCTTGGTCAATTTGGTCCGCGATGTGGGCCAGGTGGGCAAGCCGCTGGCATGGGATCCCGTCGCCGAGCGGTTCACCAACAGCGACGAGGCCAACAAACTGCTGGCCAATCCGCGCCGGGAAGGATGGGAACTGCCCAAGATCGGGTGACCGACCTGCACGGCCCCGTATGCCTATGGACGATAAAGGCTGCCGCGCGATTCGCGCGGCAGCCCTGTTGTTTACGGGGAACGTCAGTAGCTTCTTGTCCCGCCGTAGCCCGAAGGGCGAAGGGGGATGCCGGTTTCTTTGGGGCGTCACGCTGAAGAGCGTGACGCCCGCGTCGTCCATGTGCCCGACAGCACCCACACGGCCGTTCGTGCCCAGGGTTGAACCGGAAACGCGCCCCCTGCACGCCGGATTGCGCCGGAAGGGGGCAGGGGCGTAGTCTTATCTGCCGGTAACCTGCGGTCATGAGGGGTTGCTATGGCAACAATGCGAAAAGCTGCCTCTGCAAACGGGGTGGGGCGGGTCTTGGGTTTGGAGAAAAGCATCTAATGATAGACCCTGTCATTTCGTTGGCATTTGGCGTGTATTCGAGCAAGGGAGTGTACGCCCTGCTCCTGGGTTCGGGTGTTTCTCGGGGAGCCGGAATACCCACCGGCTGGGAGGTAATGGAAGACCTCATCAGGAAAATCGCCGCCTTGGCCGGTACGGATTGTGGAGATGATCCCGCCGCTTGGTATGCCTGCACTTATGGGAAGCAGCCCAGCTACGATACACTGTTGGACGCACTCACCAAGTCTCCGTCTGAGCGATCAGCAATGCTTAGGCCCTATTTTGAGCCCACCGATGAGGAAAGGGAGGACGGACTAAAGACTCCAACAGCGGCCCACAAGACCATAGCACGACTCGTTCGGAACGGGTATACGCGGGTTATTCTCACCACGAATTTTGACCGTTTACTGGAAATGGCCATTGAGGAGGAGGGCTTAGTCCCAATCGTTCTCTCAACCGATGATGCCGTAGAGGGAGCCATGCCTCTCGTGCATTCAAGTTGCACCGTGATAAAACTCCATGGCGACTATCTCGACACTCGCATCAAGAATACACCGTCCGAGCTTGAGCAATATGACAGGCGCGTGGCGGCGTTGCTTGACCGAATTCTTGACGAATATGGCGTTATCGTCTGCGGATGGTCAGCAGAGTATGACACTGCGTTGCGGGCGGCCTTCGAACGCTGCACATCGAGAAGGTTCCCGCGTTACTGGGCGGCAAAGGGTGAACCGGGTGACCATGCAAAGCGCCTCACAGCGCACATGGGCGCTCAGTCAGTTCGCATTGAGAGCGCGGACCAATTCTTCGCCGACCTGTCTGACAAAGTGCAGAGTCTCGAAGAATCGGCTCGCCCTCATCCTCTGTCTGCCAAGGTGGCTGTCGCTTCGATAAAGCGGCATCTCGTGGATGATCGCCACAAGATTCAGCTAGAGGAACTTGTTGCCGGAGAAACAGAGAAGTTGTACGCCGCTCTTGCAGATACGACCGTGTTTCCGGTTGCGGGTTATTCGTTGAACCCGGAAACGCTTGTGCGGCTCACGGAGCAATACCGAGATCTGGCTGGCACATTGATGCAACTAATGGCTGCTGGTTGCCGTTGGGGAGAGCCGCACCAATCCCATGTCTGGAGTCGCTGTGTTGAACGTATTGCGAATGGGCCACAATTTGGGTGGTCTGGCATTCAACTCTATCCGGCGCTCTTGCTCATTTATGTAGGCGGTATCATAGCGGTTAGCAACCACCGTTATCACAACCTTTTTGCGTTACTCAAACGGGCTATGTCCCACGACCATAGACGGGAACGGTTCCTGTGTGAAGCTGTAAATACAGAGTCAGTCATTAGCAGAGATCGTGCGAGAGAATTTCCCGGTTACGAAAACAGGGCGGTATCCCCTGCGAGTGATCGTTTGTTTGACGTGCTGAGACCGGTATTGACGGAACATTTGCCGAGTGATTCTGAATACGAAAGAGCGTTTGACCGATTTGAGATCCTCTGGACCCTTGCGAATGGAGAGCTGAAAAGAGATCGTGCAATTCGTCCCAATCCCATTGGTCGCTACGCATGGAGATATCGTGCTGAGGATAACCAATCATTGCTCAGGTCGATTAGGCAGGAGGCAAGCATTGCGGGCACAGATTGGGGGCCTCTGCGAGCAGGTTTCTTTGGTTCAGATCTCTCCGTGTTTGAGAGAATTGCAGAGGAACTCAGAGAGCCCTTGGAGCGAATTTCAAATATGTATTAGAAGCCGCGTCAAAAGTCTGAGCAAAGGCAATAATTTCACAGTCGTATGCGTGTGCGGTTGTTGGTATGAATTGAATCGCCAGAGACTCAGGGGAACGTGAGGCCATGCGGAACTTGGACGGATCGGAATGCGGGATTTGTCTATAGTGTGTGGCTTTGGGAGCGAATCCTTGGCAATGCCTGTCACGAAACATGCGATTCTGCCGTGGGTGGCAGAGCGGTTTAACACTTCAATTAACCCTTAGGGTTAATAATTCTTGCAAATCGGCAAAAAACCATGTATATAGAATTCAA
>CALDSM010000068.1 GCA_937923585.1 uncultured bacterium | reverse complement strand
GGACGGCAGGAAGAATCGGACAACTACGCCAAGCAGGCCGCGGAATTGGAGCAGGCCCGCGCAGGCAAATAAGATTGATGCGCCGGGCAGCCCGGGTTGCCGCTGCGGCCGCCCGGCTTGCGACGGCTGACGGCACGCATGGCGCAGGGATTGTCCATTGATTCGACTGAAAGCAGATCTCCACACCCACTCAGGCGATGACCGGGTGGACAGGCTCAATTACTCGTCGGAGCAGTTGATTGACGCCGTTGCGGCGTGTGGATACCACGCCTTGGCAATCACCGGGCACCAGCATCTGACTTTTCGCAAGTCGGCGGCTGATTACGCGCGGGAGCGCGGGGTTCTGCTGGTGCCGGGCGTCGAGTTGCTCGTCGAGGGCAAGCATCTCCTGGTCCTCAACCCCGACGAACAGCAGGCATCGGCGCGCACATTTGCAGAACTGCGGTCATTGGGCCGCCGTGACGCCGCAATCATCGCGCCGCACCCCTTCTATCCGATGCCCCAGTCGCTGGGAGCCAAACTGACGGAGAACATTGATCTCTTCGACGCGGTGGAATACTCATCTTTCTACCGCCGCCGCATCAACTTCAACCGGCGGGCGGCAAGTGTGGCCGCACGGCACGGACTCCCGCTGCTTGGTTCCTCCGACAACCATATGTGGCCCCACCTGGACACCACCTTCTCCTGGATTGACGTGGAAGAGGTGTCCGTTGCGGGAATTGTAACCGCCATCCGCGCGGGATGCGTCACATTGGACACCCGGCCCCTTCCCATGAAATACGGAATCAGGCTGACAGCATTTCAACTGATGCTTTGCTGTCGGTACATGATGGGAAAAGGCGCCGGTCCTGAGCGACAGGGAGACTGAGTCTCCATTGTCGGCCCGGTAATTTGTCCCGACGGGGCTAGAACCGCTCTCCGTTGGCCAAATAGCGCCACTGGCCTGAGGGAAGATTGCCCAAAACGACTTGGCCGATGCGGATGCGGCGTAATCCTGTCACCTTCAGGCCGACAAGGTCACACATGCGCCGGATTTGCCGTTTTCTGCCCTCTCTCAGGGTAAAACGCAGATCGCAGGACCCGATTTGCTCAATTTCAGCGGGCAGCAGGGGACGATTGTCCAGCCACAAACCGTGCCGCAGGCGAGACAGCCTGGTTGCATCAATCCCTCCGGTGACGCGGACAAGATATTCCTTGTCCACCTCGGAGTTTTGGCCAATGATCTGGCGTGCCACGCGTCCATCCTGGGTAAGCACGAGCAAGCCGTGGGAATCAATGTCGAGTCGGCCGGCGGGAGCCAGTCCCTGCAGGTGTTCCGGCCGGAACTGCCGGGGAGATCGGTCCTTTGTCCAGCGGTTCTCCGGACGAACAAGCACCACGGCCGGTTCATAACCCTTCTCGGGCTGTCCGGACACATAACCAACCGGTTTGTGCAGCAGGATGGTAACCAGTTCACTGCTTGCGGCGTGTGCGGCGGGGTCGAGCGTGATTTCCTGGTCCGGCCGTATTTTCGTGCCCAGTTGGTCCACTTTCCGGCCGTCCACATAGACCCATCCCCTGGCGATAAAATCGTCGGCTTCACGGCGGGAACAAAGCCCCCGGCCTGCCATAATCTTGGAGAGTCTTTCCGGTTCCATGCTGCGCTGACATCCTCGGTGGGTTCATGGTACAGTTATGTTGTTTGAAATCCAACCCGGCCGGACTCCGGCCTTGCAACGCATGCCCCCTTCAGGCGTAAAATACGGCGTTGTTTCCTTCAACACTTCCGTGAATTCGCGACAAAATGAAGTTCGCTTTATATAACATACGCTATGCAACCGGGGCGGGGGTGGGGTATCATTTCCCCCTGCCTTTCTCCGGCTATTTCCGTCCCAGCAAGAAGAATCTGGAGCGCATTGCTGAGTTCCTCGGACGGGAGGATCCGGACATCATCGGCCTCGTCGAGGTGGACGAGGGGTCGTACCGCTCCAAGGATCTGAACCAGGCCGAGTACATTGCGGGCAGGATGGGCTACAGCCACGTGTACGAGTCGAAGTACGGCGCGGCCTCGCTGGTGCGGCAGTTGCCGGTGCTGCGGCGGCAGGGCAACGCATTCATCACCAACCAGTCCATCACGGCAAGCCAGTTTCATTTTTTCAAGCACGGCATGAAGCGGCTGGTCATCGAACTGGAGTTCGACGCGTTCACCATCTTCCTGGTGCATCTCTCGCTCAAGTACCGCCACCGCCAGTACCAGCTTGGCGACCTGTACGGCCTGTTCAAGAACGTCACCAAGCCGATGATTGTGGCGGGTGATTTCAACGCGTTTTGGGGCAACCGCGAACTGGAGCTGTTCATGGGCGCGGCGGGGCTGGTAAACGCCAACCGAAAGGGGCTGGCCACCTTCCCGAGCCATTCGCCCAAGCGCCAGCTTGATTTCATTCTGCACAGTCCGGAAATCCGCGTGACTGATTTTCGGGTGCCGCCGGTGCAGTATTCCGACCACATGCCGCTCGTCTGTGAATTTACACCGCCCAAGCCCGCCGCCATTTCGGCATGAAACACGGGCGGGGAGGAAGATTGGGATGCCGCGGTTCCCTATGACACAGGAATCAGCGACGACTGCGGGTGTCAGCCTTGTGTGTGGTGGCCGGTGTGGGTGGAGCGGTGAATCAGGAGCCCGCCGGCGTTGCAGGGAAAACGGTTTCCCGTGTTCGGGGTGGTTGAACTGGAAACCCATTTCAGAAACTCCACATGCCCGTCCATGAACAGCGCGTTGATACCGCCGGAAATGTGGTTGTAGTGGCTTGGGTCCTCTCCTGACAACGCGTCCCACATCACGGGGATGTCGGTCTGGCCCTGTGAGCCGGACGCAGGGTTGTTGATGTCGGTCACAAAGAACCGCTCAACGCCCTCGCGTGTGCGGTAAACGGTGTTTCCCAGTCCCTGCGCCGAGAACGGCCGTGCCGGTTTCCAGTCCTCGTCCGCTTTCTTCCAGTCAGACGCAATCTGCTGGAACAGGCTGTTTGCGGGGTCGAGCAGGTCGAATTCCAGATTGTTCAGAGTCTCCACGTCACTCATGAGCGGCGAACTGAGCGCCCAGGCGAAATAGAGATAGGGATGGTCGTAGATCTCGCAGGGCTCCACAATGCCGTTGCCCGCGGAAGGCATTTTGCCCTCCTTCTTCGCGTACGCCCATGCGGTCGAGGGATTCTTGCCCTGGTCCCACATCTCCACTGCGGTGCCCGCATAGGGGGAACTGGGGCAGATGAGCACGGTGTAATCGGTCAGGTACTCCGGATAGAGACTCTTCATATCGGGCGAGGCGGCCAGCGCGTCCGGGTGGGAGCCGTCGCAGTTCATGCCGCGGATGTGGGGAAACAGGCCCCTGCTCTCCCCGGAGTACATTTTGAACACCAAACCCATCTGCTTGAGGTTGTTTGCGCAGGAGGCGCGCCGCGCGGCCTCTCGGGCACGGGCCAGGGCCGGCAGAAGAATGGCGGCGAGCACGCCGATGATGCCGATGACAACGAGCAACTCTATCAGCGTGAAGCCTTTCCGTGAGCGCATGGCGGCATTCTCCTGTTCGGCAATCGGACAAGCGCCGAATGGGAAAGGTTTCATTTGCGGTTCAGGCAAGCGCCCGTCCCAATTCGCGCACCGAAGTAAACACGAAGTCGGGACGCCATTCGGCACGGTCTAGGGCATCCTGCGTGGTTTCTCCGCTAAGCACGAGGATGGAGGCCATGGAGGCGCGCCGCGCCATTTCCATGTCGGTGTAGAGCCGGTCGCCGACCATGGCGGTGCGGGCCGGGTCCGCACCCAGCCGCTCCATGGCCATTTGCGCAAACTCGGGGGCGGGCTTGCCGATGAAAAGCGGCATGCGGCCCTCGGTGGCTTCGGCGATCAGCGCGGCCATGGCGCCGCAGTCGG
>CALDSM010000067.1 GCA_937923585.1 uncultured bacterium | reverse complement strand
GCTACGGCAACGTGACGCCGGAAACTGGCCTTGACATCCTGCACAAGCACGTGCTGGGCAGTGACCCGTGCGGGCAGTGGGCGCTGGGCAAACTGGACGAGGGAGCGGCGGACGGCATCGCGAACCTCTCCGAGCATCCGGTCATGGCCAGGCAGGTGCGCCGAATTTTCCGGAACTGCGGCATCATTGACCCCGGGAACCTCAACCACTACCTGGCGCGGGACGGTTACCGCGGCTTCCTGCACGCCTTGGAAGTGGGTCCCGAAAAGACGCTTGAAGAAGTCATGAAATCAGGGCTGCGCGGCCGCGGCGGCGCGGGATTCCCCACGGCGAAAAAGTGGGAGTTCTGCCGCAACACGCCGTCCGACAAGCGGTACCTGATCTGCAACTGCTCCGAGGGCGACCCGGGTTCCTTCATGAACCGGACCCTGATTGAGGGCGATCCGCACGCGGTGCTGGAGGGCATGCTCATTGCGGGCTACGCGATGAACGCGACGGCGGGCTACATCTACTGCGGCGTGGAATACATCGCCGTGCTGAAGCGCCTCAAGACGGCCGTCGCGCAGATGCGCGAGAATGGCCTGCTGGGCGAGAACATCGCCGGTTCGGGATTCTCCTTCGACATTATCGTGAAGCGCGGCGCCGGCGCCTACGTGTGCGGCGAAGAGACCGCGCTGATCGCGGCCATTGAAAGCCGCCGCGGCATGCCGCGGCCCCGCCCGCCCTTTCCGGCGGTCAGCGGGCTTTGGGGCTATCCGACCAACATTCAGAACGTGGAAACGCTCGGCAACCTGCCCCTGATCCTGCGGAACGGCGCGGAGTGGTACACGCAGTGCGGCTCGGAGAACAACAAGGGCACGCGCTCCTTTGCCATGGCGGGCAGCATCCAGCGGCCGGGACTCATCGAAGTGCCGCTCGGCACGACGCTGGGGGACATCATCTACGACATCGGCGGCGGCGCGCCGCAGGGCCGCAAGGTGAAGGCGGTGCAGACGGGCGGCCCGTCCGGCGGCTGCATCCCGGCCGAGCGCTTTGACCTGCCGGTGGAGTATGAGGCGCTGGCGCAGGCGGGCAGCATCATGGGCTCGGGCGGCATGATCGTCCTCGACGAGCATGCATGCATTGTTGACCTGGTGCGCTACTTCCTCACCTTCACGCAGAGCGAGTCCTGCGGCAAGTGCCCGCCGTGCCGCGTGGGCACGCGCGCCATGCTGGCGCTGGTGACCAAGATCACCGAGGGCAAGGCGGACATGCAGGATCTGAAGACCCTGGAGAGCATCGCCCACACGGTGAAGAACGGCTCCCTGTGCGGGCTCGGCCAGACCGCGGCGAACCCAGTCATCTGCACGCTCCAGTATTTCCGGAAAGAGTATGAAGATCACATTGCGGACAAGCACTGCCCGGCCGGCGTCTGCGAAGCCTGCGGGGAAAAGTAATCTCTTCTTGTGCGGCAAAGGCGCGGCACAGAACAGGACAGACCACTTATGGAACTGACAATCAACGGACAGCAAGTGACGGCCGAGCCGAACGAAACCGTGCTCAAGTGCGCCCTGCGCAACGGGATCGAAATCCCCCACCTGTGCGCCCACCCGAGCCTGCCGCCCTTCGGCGCATGCCGGCTGTGCATGGTCGAGATTGACGGGATGCGCGGCTATCCGACGGCCTGCACGACGCCCGCGGCGCAGGGCATGACGGTGCGCACGGACACCGAGCCGCTGCGCGACCTGCGGCGGAACATTCTCAGCCTGATGATGCTGGAGCACCCGAGCGCCTGCCTGGTGTGCAGCCGCAAGGAACTGTGCGAGGAGTTCCGCCCCAAGTCGGAAAAGGTCGGGCGCACCACAGGCTGCCACACCTGCAACAACAAGGCGGTATGCGAGGTGCGCAAGCTCTCGGAGCAGTTGGGCTTCTGCGAGCTTCCGGTGCCGCCCATGTACCATGACCGGCCCCTCGAACGCTCCGAACCGTTCATTGACCGCGACCTCAACCTGTGCATTCTCTGCGGGCGCTGCGCGCGCGTGTGCAAGCACGAGCACGACACGGCCATCCTGGATTTCGTGGGGCGCGGCAGCACGGCGATCATCGGCGAGGCCTTTGGCCGCACGCGGCTTGAGGCCAATTGCCGGTTCTGCGGCTCCTGCGTGGACGTGTGCCCCACGGGCAGTCTTGCGGACCGCTTTGCCAAATGGTTTGGCAAGCCCGAGGGCTGGGCGGAGACCACCTGCGCGCTCTGCGAGGCGGGGTGCGCGCTGAGCGTGGGCACGGTGGGCGGCAAGGCCGTCATGGCGCATGCCGTGGACAGCGGCAGGCCGCTGTGCGTGCTCGGCCGCTTCGCGACCGCGCCGTTCCAGAACGGCGTGGACCGGCTGCGCGTGCCGCAAGTCCGCGTGGGCAAAGTGCTGCGCGAGGTTGCCTGGGACGAGGCACTGAAGGCGGCGGCGGAGAAGCTGGCGGCGTTCAAGGGCGCGGCCTTCGCGGTGGTTTGCGACAATTCCATCCCGCTTGAGGACCGGTACGTTCTGAAGAAGTTCGCCGCCGAGGTGATGGATTCCCCCAATTACATTGAACTGGCCGCGGACGCGCAGGGCAAGTCGGGCACGGAACTGCCGGGCACGGTCAAGGCGGCTCTGCTGACGGGCAACTTCATCAGTGAAGCCGGGCGCGACGCGCTGGAAGCGCTGGTGGTGCTGGACTGCTACCCCTCGCCGCTGCTGGACAAGGCCGACGCCGTGCTTCCCGCGGCCGTGTTCACGGAAACGGACGGCACCCTTCTGGACGGCGAAGGCGTTGCGCGGCCGTTCAACAAGGTGACGAACCCGCCGGGACAGGCCATCCCGGATCGCGGCATTGTCATCGCGCTGGCCGCCGTCATGGGCGTGGAAAAACTGGCGAGCGCGGACGCAAAAGTCCTCGCGAAAGAAGCCGGCCTGCCCGAGGCGGCGCTGTATGCGAAGCGGGACAGCACACCCGCCGCCGCGTCCGATCCCAAGAAGCGGCGGACCTGGTTCCGCGGCCATGAACTTGCGGCCATTGTGGGCGGTTTGCGCTCACTGCCCGTGGAAGACAAGGCGCCGGACGCCGTGGAGAAGGCTGCAATGGCCGCGGCGGCCGCCCCCAATGGAAAGGTTCCCTTCCAAATCGTCTCCAAGCGGGAAATCGCGCCGAACAACCATGAAATCATCTTCTACGTTCCGGCCGTCGCCAAGAAGGCAAAGGCAGGCCAGTTCGTCATCGTGATGGCGGACGCGACCTCGGAACGCGTGCCCTACACGCTGTGCGACTGGGACGCCCAGGCCGGGACAATTACGCTGATTGTCCAAGAGAAGGGACAGAGCAGCCGCAAACTCGCGCTCATGCAGGCGGGCGACGTGGCGGCGCACATCGTCGGTCCGCTGGGCAAGGCGCTTGCGATGGAGAACTTCGGAACCGTGGCGCTGCTGGGCGGCTGCTACGGCATCGGCGCGCACATTGCGAATGCCAAGGCGCTCAAGGCCGCGGGCAACCGCGTCATTTTGATCGTCGAGGCGCGAAGCCACTACCTGCACTACTATACGAAGGAACTGGCCGGCGTGGCGGACGAGTTCATCGCCACCACGATTGACGGCTCGAACGGCGTCAAGGGCCACGCCATTGACACGCTGCTGCGCAAGCTGAAGGCCGGAGAGAAGATTGACCGCGTCATCACGGTGGGCTGCCCCTTCATGATGATGGTGACCGCGATGGAAACGCGCGGAATGGACCTGCCCGTGCTGGCGGCCCTGAACCCCATCATGCTCGACGGCACGGGAATGTGCGGCGCGTGCCGCGTCACGGTGGCGGGCGAGACGAAGTTCGCCTGCGTGGACGGCCCCTTCTTCAACGCGCACGAAATTGACTGGGACGAGCTGAAAGACCGCCGCGAAGCCTACAGTGAGGCGGAAATCGGTTCACTGCTCACGACGGAGCCGGTGGTCGCCGGCCGCGGGCACGGCGCCCACGGCCCCGGCTGCGGCTGCAAATCCTGAACTTGAACCGCATCACACACGTTATGGAAGAACAGACGCCATGACTGACACAACGAACACCGACAACAGCACCGCCGAAGCCAAGCCCAAGAAGGAGCGCGCGCCGCGCCAGGCCATGCCCGAGCAGGCGCCGGAAGACCGCAGCCGGAACTTCCAGGAGGTGCCCTACGGCTACACGCCGGAACTCGCCATGATCGAGGCGGGCCGGTGCATCACCTGCAAGAAGCCGAAGTGCGTGGAGGGCTGCCCGGTCAACGTGGACATCCCCGGATTCATCGCGCTGGTGCAGCAGGGGAAGTTTGTGGAGGCGGCGCAGCACCTGAAGGAGCAGAACGCGCTCCCGGCGATCTGCGGGCGCGTGTGCCCGCAGGAAGAGCAGTGTGAAAGCAAGTGCATTCTCGGCATGAAGGGCGATCCGGTCGCCGTTGGGCGTCTTGAACGCTTTGTGGCCGACTACGAGCGGGAAACCGGCTCGGTGGCCACGCCCGCGCTGCCGCCGAAGACGGGCAAAAAGGTTGCCGTGATCGGCGCCGGCCCGGCGGGACTGACCGCTGCGGGCGACCTGATTCGCATGGGCCATGACGTGACGGTGTTCGAGGCGCTGCAGGAGGCCGGCGGTGTGCTGGTTTACGGCATTCCGGAATTCCGGCTGCCCAAGGAAATTGTGAAGGCGGAGGTGAACTTCCTCAAGCAGATGGGCGTCGAGTTCGTCATGGACTATGTCGTCGGCCGCAATGTCACCATCCCCGAACTGCTGGAGGAGGAGGGCTACGGCGCCGTCTTCATCGGCACGGGCGCGGGACTGCCCGCGTTCATGGGCATCCCCGGCGAGAACCTGGTCGGCGTGTACAGCGCCAACGAATATCTCACCCGGTCAAACCTGATGAAGGCGTACCTCTTCCCGAAATACGACACCCCCCCCATCCGCCGCGAGCGGGTGGCCGTGGTCGGCGGCGGCAACGTCGCCATGGACTCTGCCCGCACGGCGCTGCGCCTGGGCGGCGACGTTCACATCGTCTACCGCCGCGCCAAGGAGCAGATGCCCGCGCGCATCGAGGAAGTGCATCACGCCGAAGAAGAGGGCGTGAAGATGAAGCTTCTCACCAACCCGAAGCGCATCCTGGGCGACGAGCGCCACCGCGTGACCGGCATCGAGTGCATTGAGATGGAACTGGGCGAGCCGGACGCTTCCGGACGCCGCCGCCCCGTGCCCAAGGCGGGATCGGAGTTTGTCATTGACGTGGACACGGTGGTCATCGCCATCGGCAACAACCCCAATCCGCTCATTCCGCAGAGCATGCCGGACCTCGCCACCTCCAAGTGGGGCACCATCGTGGTGGACGAGGCAACCATGGCCACATCGGTCCCCGGCGTGTTCGCCGCGGGCGACATTGTCTCCGGCGCGGCCACGGTGATCAGCGCCATGGGCCAGGGCCGCATCGCCGCACAGAGCATAAACAAATACCTGATGGAACAGCCTGCCTAACCGTGCAGGGCAATTGTTCTGCCGCAGATTCCGGAAGCCCCGGCCCCACAAAGGCCGGGGCTTTCCATGCAACGCCCCCCGGAGGGCCCCAGGATTGACCTGCTGGGGGCGTGTTGCATTTGCGCCGCAAGCTGTGGTTCACTGAATTTGATGGGACACTCGAAGTTAGGCAAGAAGATCAAACCCGGCGGCAAGGGGGCCGTGGTCCATCCGCCGGCCCGCGCCACAGGCGTGCACGCGGACTCAAACCCGCGCCCGCAGGGACGCTTGGTCGCCGTCGTTTGTGCGGCGCTCGTCCTCGCGTGCATCGCCATTTACGGCCAGACGCTTGCGCACCCCTTTGTGAACTATGACGACAACCTGTATGTCACCGCGAACGTGCAGGTGCAGGCGGGGCTGAGCCTGAAGGGTGTCGTCTGGGCGTTCGTTACGGACAAGGCGCTCTATTTTCACCCGCTGACGTGGATGTCCCACATGCTGGACTGCACCCTGTACGGGTTGCAGCATCCCTGGGGGCACCATCTCACCAACCTCATCTTCCACTCCGCCGCGTCGGTGCTGCTGTTTCTGGCAATGAGGGTGCTGACGGGGGCGCTCTGGCCCAGCGCGGCGGTTGCCGCGCTGTTTGCCGTGCATCCGCTCCATGTGGAATCCGTGGCATGGGTCGCCGAACGCAAGGATGTTCTCAGCGCGTTCTTCTGGATGCTGGCGATGGGGGCCTACGGCCTGTACGTCCGCCGGGGAGGCGTGCTGTGGTATGCCGCGGTCACGGCCGCGTTTGTCCTCGGCGTCATGTCAAAGCCGATGATGGTGACGCTGCCCTGCGCGCTGCTGCTGCTGGACTACTGGCCCCTTGACCGCGTGGGGTTCACCGCCCCGCTGGAGACCATGGCGCGCAGGACAACCCGGCTGGCGGCGGAAAAGATCCCCCTGTTCTTGATTACGGCCGTCTCGGCCGCAAGCACTTACATCATGCAGTCACAGGGAAAGAACCTGTCCTTCGGTGACAGCGTTCCCCTCGCCACGCGCTGCGCCAACGCCGTCGTCGTCTAGAAGACCGTGCGGGACCGGGTCGAAGCCCTGAAAGGCTCGCTGTTGCCCGGCACGCTGAACGTCGACGACACCCGCGACTACGGCGCGACGGCCAACGAGAAGGCCAACGAACTCTTGTTCCACCTGGGGCTGGCGACGGTGTCGATCGTCGTGCTGATCGGCCTCGCCATCGGCTGGCGCGAGGCCGCCGTGACGGCGGTC
>CALDSM010000066.1 GCA_937923585.1 uncultured bacterium | reverse complement strand
GGGGCGTGGTTCCGGGGCGCGCTCTCGCTGGTCGGGCTGGGCGCGTTCGGGGCGGTCACCGCCGCGCGCCGCGCCTGGCTGCCCGCGGCGCTGGCCAGTGCGGCGGGTTTCGCCAACATCGCGCTTTGGGTGCTGTTCCGGGACGGCATCCGCGACGTGACGCTGGGGCTGCACGGTTATGACGTCTGGGCGCGCAGTGTAAGCACCAACTGGCCCGTCGTGATTCTGTTCCTGGTCCTTTTTGTGGCGGCAGTCGGCCTGACCGGCTGGATGGGCTGGGTAACGGTTCGATCAAAAGGAGCGGACGAGCAATATGCCTGACATCCCCATGGACAAGGACTTTGAGGCTTCAGTCGGCGCGTCAGATGCGACGGAGGGGGTCAGCCGTCGCGGATTCATTGCGCGGGCGGGGCTGGGCGCGGTGGGGTTGTGTTATGCCGGGGCGGTGGCATACCCGGTCTACCGCTATCTTGCGGCCCCCGCGGAACAGGCCGCAGAACTTGCGGCCATCACGGAGGTCAAGATCCCCGAAGAGAAGATGCCGTCGCCGGGCACGGCGCTGATGTTCCGCTTTGGGTCGCGGCCCACCATGCTCATCCACCACAAGGACGGCACGCTGGCGTGCCTGACGGCCGTCTGCACGCACCTGGGATGCACGGTCCAATACCAGCCGGAGCAGGACCACATTCACTGCGCGTGCCACGGCGGCGTCTACGACGCCCGCACGGGCGCGAACATCTCCGGACCGCCCCCAAAACCGCTGCAGCGCTTCAACGTGGAGAGAGCCAATGGCCAAATTCTCATTACCCGGGCTTGAGACCCTGCCTCTCGACCGCGCCTACGGCTGGCTCGACGAGCGGCTCGGCGTGACGGAAGTCGTGAAGTTCGCCAAGAAGAAGGTGGTTCCGGAGCACGCCCATTCCTTCTGGTACTACTGGGGCGGCATGTCGCTCTTCTTCTTCATGGTGCAGTTGATCAGCGGCATTCTCCTGCTGGTGTACTACCGTCCCGGCGAGGGCGCCTATGACTCGGTGCGGCAGATTGTCTATGAAATTGATTTCGGCTGGCTGATCCGGTCGGCGCACTCCTGGGCGGCCAACCTGATGGTGTTCTCCGTCTTCGTCCACATGTTCTCGGCGTTCTTCATGAAGGCTTACCGGGGCCCGCGCGAGTTTGGCTGGTGGAGCGGTCTTGGGCTGCTGGGGATGGTGACGGTGTTCGGATTCAGCGGGTATCTGCTGCCGATGGACGAACTGGCCTTCTTCGCCACCAAGGTGGGCCTGGAAATACCGAAGAACATGCCCGGCATGCGCGCGCTCATCGAGAACATCGTCCAGGGAGGCCCGGACGTGTCGAGCGTGACCATCCAGCGCTTCTTCGCGCTGCACGTGGTGGTGCTTCCGCTGCTCTTTCTGCCGCTGCTCACCTTCCACCTGTGGATGGTCATGAAGCACGGCAACGCGGTGCCGCCGGGCGAGGAGGCCAAACCCGCGCCGGAGCGCAGGACCGTGCCGTTCTTCCCGAACTTCTTCCTGAAAGACCTGGCGATGTGGCTGATCGCGCTGAACGTGCTGGCGATTCTCGCGGCGTTTTACCCCTGGCCGCTGGGGGTGCAGGCGGACCCGCTGGCGCCCGCGCCGGAAGGCATTCACCCCGAGTGGTACTTCATGAACCAGTTTGAGCTGCTCAAGATACTGGGGCGGATTCTGCCCGGCATGACCGGAGAGATTGCGGGCGTGCTTGTGTTCACGCTGGGCGGAGTGCTCTGGGGCCTGATCCCGCTCTACGACACCAGCAGCAAGAACGGGGCGCGCGCGCGCATCGCCACGTGGTTTGGGTTTCTGGCCATCGCGGGCCTGATCGGTTTGACCCTGCTCGGCTATTACGAAGTGGCCGTCACGCATTCCTAAACAAGAACGAGTCCATCAGGAGAACGCGGAATGAACTACCCCGTCTGGGATGTGCCGATAGTGGGCAGCGCCTGGGTGATTGGCGCCATCGCCAGCTTTCACGTGCTGGTGTCGCACTTTGCCATCGGCGGCGGCTTCTACCTGCCGATAGCGGAGCGCAAGGCGCTGCGCGAGGGCCGCGCGGACTGGCTGGAGGTCATCAGGGGCCATTCGCGGTTCTTCATGGTGCTCACGGCCGCCTTTGGAACCGTCACGGGCGTGGGCATCTGGTTTGCGATCGGGCTGGGAAGTTCGGAGGGAACGAGCACGCTCATCCACAACTTCGTGTTCGGCTGGGCGATTGAGTACACCTTCTTCCTCGTCGAGGTCACCGCGGCCATGGTGTACTACTACACCTGGGGCCGGGTCAGCGACCGCCTCCACCTCGCCATCGGCTGGATCTACGCGGGCTCCGCGTGGATGAGCCTGGTGGTCATCAACGGCATTCTCACCTTCATGCTCACGCCGGGCGAGGCCTGGCTGGGCGCGGCGGGGACCGGGGCCGAGTCCGCGCAGTTCTGGCATGCGCTGCTCAACCCCACGTACTTCCCGAGCCTGGTGCTGCGCACCCTGATCTGCATTTCTTTGGCGGGCATCTGGGCCTTCATCACAACCAGCCGGATAGACGGCGCCGGCCAGCCGAAACTCAAGACGGACATCATGCGCTGGACCGCGAAATGGCTCATTCCCTCGTTTGTCCTGCTGCCGCTGTGCTTCGCCTGGTACCTGTACAATGTTCCCGAGGCAAACCGCGGCCTTCTGGAACTCGGCATCAAGACCATCGGACAGGGCACCTTTACCCAGGTGACCCGCGCGGCGGTGGTCACCGTCATGACCTCGGCCACGATCTGCGTGATTGCCTACCTCCTTGCGTGGCGCGCCCCGCTCGACTTCAACTTCGGCCACGCCTGCGCGCTGCTCCTGCTCGCGATGGCGGCCACCGCGTCCACTGAATACGCGCGGGAGATGCTGCGCAAGCCCTACGTGGTCAACCAGCACATGTACTCCAACGGCACGCGGAAGAGCCAGGTGGACGGATTCAACCGCAACGGCTATTTGACCCGTTCCATTTGGGTGCGGCCGGAGGAGCGCGCACTGTGGCAGAGCGGTGACACGGCCGACCCCAAAGTGCAGGCCGCCCATCTGGCGCGCGGCGAACTCATGTTCCGGGGACAGTGCATGGCATGCCATACGGTGGACGGGTACCGGTCCATGCGCACTTTCCTGGAAACGCGCGACCGTCAGGCCATCGGCAACATCCTCACCATGCTGCATGAGCACAAGGATGATTCGCCGTACAAGAAGTTCATGCCGCCGCTCACAGGGACAGGGGAGGAAATCACCGCGCTGGGCGACTACCTCAACCACCTTGTCCACGGGGCCCAAAAGAACAAGCCCGCTCCGTCGGCACCGGCCGCCCAGGCCCCTGCGGGCAAGTGACCGGTCAGCCCCCCTCCTGTCCCGGCGCCATTCGGAGCGGACGGCGGTACGCCCGCATATCCGCGCTACTGGGTGGAGCGCTCGCCTTTGCCGCCGTCCCAACTGCCTGACGTGTTGAAATTGTAGCGCATCGTTTCTTTGCCGGTGGTGTCGGTGCTGACGTCTGCCGTCTGCGCGGAGGCCTCCGCGCGGGTGGACTTGGCCTCGCCGCGGTACATGCGGTATTCATACTCGATGAACCCGACAAAACCCCGGTCCGCGGAGGCGGTGGACGCTTTCACGTCCACCGGACGGGCGGCCTCGTACACCTTGATTTCCTTGAAGTAACGGCCCCGGAGCCCGTCCTGCTCGAACTTGACCTGGCCTTCCCGGCTTTCGGCGTTCATCCGCTTCATTTCGGTTTGGCCGACCGTGTCCAACTGCTGGTAGACCCTGTCCGAACCGGACACGTATCCCTCGGGATGTTCCGCAAGGCCGAAGTCGGCGAGCACTTTCTGTCCGATGCCGCCGCCCTCCGTCTTGCATCCGGCGACACACAAGCAACCCAGCAGACAAACGAGGCACAGCCACTTGTTCATGGGAGTATTCCTTTCCAATCCCGGCACGTGGGACAGCCGCCCTCGGCTGTCAGGTTCGCAACCAATGCCCGAAGACCGACAGGCGGGGGCGCCTGTCCCGCGGTTTCTTGGCTGCGTGGGGTCATTATCTCACTTCGCGCCCGGCAGTGTAAATTGCCCTGTCAGTCTATTCTGAACAGTTCGCGGGCGTTTTCGCGCAGGATGCGCGTCGCCATCTCTTCGGCCTCCGCTTCGGTGAAGTAGCCCTGCGCCACCTTGGCGCGGAGCACGTCGCAGGCGGTGCGGCGGGCGCGGTTGCAGTGGCCGTAGGCGCCTTCGGCGTAGTTGGAATCGCCGCCGACGGCGAAAATCTTGTTTGCGGGAACGGTTTCGATCCACTCGTCGAGCGTGCGCGCGGCAAAGGCGGGGGACACGGCGGACATCCAGCACAGGTCGGCGTACACGTTGGGGAAGTTCTTCGCCATCGCCGCCACATGGCCGGCCCAGGGATAGCCGGCGTGGAACAGCACGAACCGCGCGCCGGGGTAGTCGAGGACCAGGTCCGTCAGCAGCGTCGGCTTGGAGTTTTCGAGACGGTTGCCGCTGCCCTCCTGAAGACCGGTGTGGACCTGGACGGGAAGGCCGCGTTCCGCAGCCAGCCCGACCAAGCGCCGCGTCATGAAATCCTGCAAAGGTTTTAGGTCGGCGAAGGCGAGGTCGAGTTTCTGCGACAGCCAGATGCGGTCAAAGGCGCGGGCGGCCTCGGCCTGCGTGTGGCGGTCGAACTGCAGCGTACGCTGGTAGGCCAGGAAGATCTTGACGGCGACGATGCCCTTTGCCGCGAAGGCGTCGAGCAGGGCCTCCTGCGCGGCCATCAACTGGTCAAGCGTCTGGATGGCATGGCCCGCCTCCTTCTCCAGCGCCTCCAGATCGGCGCGGGTGGAGGGTGTGGCATAGTGGTCGAGGATGGGCACGGCGCGGAACAGTTCGCGGTCCACGTCCACGTGCTGGCCGGGCCAGCGGATGACCAGCGCCTTGTCAATGCCCGCCTTTTCGCGCAGTACGTGGCGGTACCAGCCGGGCTGGCGCGACGAGACGATGCGCAGGCACAGGTGGGCAATGGTCTCGCGGCTGATATCCTCGCTGCCGAAGAGGTCGCGCATGTATTCGATCATCGCCCGGCCATAGGCAGTGGTGCGCGCATGGGGCCACCAGGGCTCCATCAGTTTCCAGCGGTCCCCGGGCAGGAGGCCGTTGTGGGGATTGCGCATGGCCTCCAGCGATTCGCGCGGCATGCCCGCCGACACCAGGTCGGAAGAGACATAGTGCTCGAAGAAGTTGAAGAAGCCCAGCGTGTCGGCGCAGGCGACTTCCTCGTCGGGGATGTGCTCATGCGTGTCTATGATTTGGAGCGAAAGGATGTGTTCGCGCAGGGCGTCATACGGCGTGGTCATCGGCGGAGCCTCCAGGGATCGGTGCGGTGAAACGGTGCGGCACGACTGTAAGGCGCGCGGCGGGATATTCGGGGGCGTCCTCCCGCGGCGTGCTTCGTCAGCCCAGAATGCCCGCCAGCGCGTCGCGGTTCTCCACGATCCAGCGGTGAATGTCTTCGATGATGCCGGCGGCGCTCTTTTCCGGGTGCCATCCGGTCGTTTCGGTGACGCGCCGGTTGTCGGTGATGTAGACGGGCACGTCCGCCGCGCGCGTTTCCGGGTCGGACCCTATCTCGATGCGGTTACCCGTGGCGGCCTGGCAGAGTGCGGTCATCTCGCACAGCGACGTGCTGACGGCGCGGCCGCCGCCTGCGTTGAATACGCCGCCCTTCAACTCGTCGAGCCGGTCCGTTTCGACCTTCACCAGGCGGAACAGGTCGTCCACGTGCATCAGGTCGCGGACCTGCTTGCCTGCGCCACCGTAGCCGATGTACTTGAGCGCGCCGCCGTAGACGTGCCGGGCCACCCACAGCGCGGCGACGCCCTGGTCCACGCGGCCCATCTGCCACGGACCCGCAATGACGCCGCAGCGGTTGACCACGGCGCGCAGGCCGTACATCTCCACGTATTCGGCGATGAGCAGTTCGGCGCAGAGCTTGGTTGCGCCGTAGAGCGAGCGGGCCCCGGCCAGCGGGAAGTCCTCCGAGATGCCCTCCGGGCCGACGCCGGGCAGGGGTTGATCGGCGGCGATCTCGAAGCGGGTGTCCGTTTCGACCAGCGCGAGCCGGTTGAGGGCGGCCATGGGATAAACCCGGCTGGTGGACAGGAAGAGGAAGCCTGAACCGTGGCGGCGGGCATGCTCCAGGCAGTTGATCGCGCCGATGAGGTTGGCGTCGGTGACGTAGGCGGGCGATCCGCCGTAGCCGGCCAGCACCGACGGCTCGGCACTGCACTCGAGGAGCAGGTCACAGGGGCCGCAGGCTTCCAGGTCGGCGGCGCAGCGCACGTCGCCGTGCACAAACTCCACCCCCCCGGCGCGCAGCCGCGACAGGTTCAGTTCCGAACCGCGCCGCTTCAGGTTGTCCAGGGCAATGACGCGGCAGTCGGTCTCGTGGGACTTGAACCCCAGGGCCAGAGTGGTGCCCACGAATCCCGCGCCGCCGGTGACCAGTATTGTTTTCACGTTATGAACCTCCAAACGCATCGTAACGCAACGGGATGGGCGGGTCAACCTTCCTTTATGCGATGCAAATGAACTCCGTAGTTCGGCGCGAGCGCGACTGTACCGATGGGGTTGTTTGACCGTCTTGTGTCAATAATGGCTTCTGGACCTCTGTGGCCCTCTCTACGGCATACCCGTGAGGTCCAACCCCCGTCATCTTGTTTTCCAGACTCCATTTTCCGGCCGGGGCAATCAGCCAACCCAGTCAATGTGTCTCATTTGAAATCTGGCGACCGGAGCTGTACTATATTTTCCGGTGTCATCTATGACACGTATGGAGGCACACTATGGACAATACTCTACTTGTTCAGGAAGTGGCTGAACTATTCCGCGTATCAAACCACAAGGTCGACACAAGTGTAAAGATTAACCATAGAGAAATAGACATCTGCGCAGAGGAACTGACTGGAATAGTCAGAAAGACTATTCTCGTTGAATGCGCGGACTACGGTCGAACGGTCGGCGTTGAGAAGCTAACCGAAGATCTTGGAAAGCTAAAGGCGGCAGTTGAAGAACTGAAGCACCATGCTGTCATAATGCATGTATCGCGACATGGCTACTCCCCGGATGCCATCGGCTATGCCAAGGACGCTGGGATCGCAACCTTTACTTTGAGTGACCTACAATCCAAAATAGTCAATTTCGAGCCCTATGTTCAAGCAGTACGCCAAGACCAACTCCGCCCCATGATCCTTAAAGAATATCAGCAGAATAGGATTCATTATGAGGGGTCTTCCGATAGGGTGTTTCCGTCTCTTGATTTTCTAAATGAATGGTTGTCATCTGACACCCACTGGCTCACAATTCTCGGCGACTATGGTGTTGGCAAGTCATGGACGTTGAAGCGGTTTCTATATTATCTTGTGGATGAATACGACAAGGCACCGCTGACGGCACCAATCCCTTTCTTCATACCGCTTCAGCGATTCACGAAGGCGTTCGACTTTACGAATTTAGTCTTAAGCACCTTGCATCTCTACGGTGTGAGCACATCCACATATGATGCCTTCGAATATCTAATACATCGCGGTCGA
>CALDSM010000065.1 GCA_937923585.1 uncultured bacterium | reverse complement strand
GACCACCGAGATCTACACTCTTTCCCTACACGACGCTCTTCCGATCTCGCGACCTCCACGGTCTGTGCGGCGCTCTCGCAGGACCAGCCGCCCGGCAGTTCAAACCGCAGTGCGTCACCCCGAACGGTCTTCTTGGAGAAGTTGTAGACCCACAGGTTCAACGGTGTCTCGCTGTCTGGCGGCAGCACGTAGTTGTACTCTTCGGTCCATTCGGGCTTGAAGGGGCGGAGTTCCGCGCGGGGCAGGTCGGCCTGCAGCACCACCGGGCTCGGAGCGCCTTCGAGTTTGTCGCTGGCGGGCACGGGTGTCAACGGCCACCGTGCCGCGCCGCCGGGCGGCAGTTCCTCAAACACCGGCGCGCCGGTCAATTCCCCGGGCGTGCCGATGGGACGTCCAAGATAGTCGGTGTAGGCGCCCGTGAGCATCTCATGATAGCGCGGCACCGGCGCGCGCTGCCTGCCGCGCGTCTCCCATTCGCCGCTGTTCTCGACCCATTTGACCAGCACATCCTTATTCCTGCCGCGGAACGCGACCACCTGCGTGCTCGCCGTGCGGAACAGCGACAGGCGCCCGACACAGTGCGTGCCGTTTAGCGCGCGGGCCGCTGCCGCCAGCGCCGCGTAGCCGGGACGGGGGGTCATGTCCTGCCGCAGCAGGCCAAACTGCACCGTGTTCTCCATGTACTGCCCGAGGATGAAATGGAAATGGCGCGCCGCGCCCGCGGCAAGGCTGTCCGCATAGGACTGGCCGATGAACTGCGCTTTCAGCAGCGCAAGTTGCAGGTCCGGTTCGCCGCCAACCGCGTCCTTCGGCGCGTGGATGCCCCGGTCCGACTCGGTCACCCAGATCGGTTTGCCCGCCGCGGCAAGGCGCGCATACTCCCACAGATTGGCGTAGCCCGTGTTCCAGTCGTAGGAGTGGATGCTGTATGCGTCGAAATAGGGCCAGGTCTCGTTCAGGAGAATGGCGCTGGCGAGCGGGGCCGTGTTGATGCCCGCGATGGGCTGCCAGCAGACCGTGATGCGGCGGTCGCCCTCCTTGAAGCCCAGGTAGGCGGCCTTCTGCCATGCACACATCAGATGGATCGGCCACGCCCCGAAACTGCCGCAGTTGGCCTCGTTCCAGGGCTCCCAGGCCTGCACCGACCCGTGAAAGCGTCTGGCCAGCTCCCTGCCGAAGGCATGCACGGCGCGCAGGTCCGGCACCGCCCGTTCCGGGCCGGCTTCGGCTTCCGGTTTGGCCCACTTGGGCATGTCGTGAAACACCTGCAGGACGTTCATGCCCGACTCATGCTGCAGCGTTGCCGCACGGTCGTACTTGGTCGGCGGAGCATACTCGCCGGGGGCGGTCTCAATCTCCCGCCAGCGCAGCCGGTCGCGCACCCACAACACGCCCGCCCGTGCCGCAATCGCTGTCATGCGTTCCCGGTCCCTGTCCGAATCGGGGGCCACCCACGACAGCGCGACGTCAACGCCGACGGGGGAATCCTCGCGCGCATGCTTCGGCACGGGCGCAAGGATCGCGGCCGTTGTCCAGCCCAGCGGGATGTCGCCGGCGTCGAAGAAGTCTATGCGGTACCAGCCGATGCCCAGGTTGTCCAGATCAACCGCTTTCTGAACCGGACCCTCAAGGACAATCTTGGCCTGGTCATCGCGGACCTGAAACCGCGCGGCATGTTCCGCGGCGGCCGGCGGCACGCTCACGGTCTTGCGTTCCTTCTGAAGAAAGATGTTGGCGCCCGCTGCGTTTGGCGGCATCTGCGCGAGGTCATAGTACAGCGGCGGGGAGTCCGGAAAAGACGGAGGGTCGCCAAAAGCAAGGGGCACCGCCAGGGTTCCCGCCAGCACAACAGCGATGATCCATTGCCTGTTCATCATCCTGCCCACCTTTCAGCATTGGGGACGGTCTGCACGGCTCAGTCTATGGCATCCCTGCCTGCACTCCAATAACGGTACGCCGTTCGCCGCACTCATATCCGGTAGTCATCGGCTTCCCACTCTTTGATCATCTTCTTGATGGTGTTTCGATCCTGGATGTTTTCGTCGAGCGCCTTGCGCATGAGCACCGGCAGTTCCTCGTCGCCCGCGAAGCGCAGGGCGATCAACTGCGACATGGACAGGCCGTTGATCTCCCAGTGCCGGTCCACCGGCAGCAGTTTCTGCAGGCGCAGCCGCATTTCGAGCCGGATGATGCGATCCTGCATCCTGAGCGAGTACTGGCGCACCTTGTAGACCAGGACAAAGTTGACGAGCACCACCAGAAGGAAGGCCGCCTCAAACAGCATAACGGCATGGCGGTGGAAGATTCCCCCCGCCACGGCCAGCAGCAGCGCCAGCAGCAGGACCGGCCACAGCGCGATGTGCGCATAGTCAAGAGACCTGTGGTTCTCGAAGTTCTGCGCGGTGCGCGGATTCATGGGCGGCTCCTTTCAGCGTCTTCAGTCCTCAAGAAACAGTTTCCATGGCTGTTCAATGACCTCGACAAGCCAGCGCAGGAAACGCGCGGCGTCGGCCCCGTCTATGAGGCGGTGGTCGTAGGACAGGCTCAACGGCAGCATGAACCGCGGCGCGAACTGGCCGTGGCTCCACACCGGCTCAATCTGCGACCGGGACATGCCGAGCACGGCCACCTCGGGCGCGTTGATGATGGGTGTGAACCCGTACCCGCCGACCCCGCCGAGATTGCTGACGGTGAAAGTGCCGCCCTGCATGTCCTCCAGCGCAAGTCTGCGTTCGCGCGCCTTCCTGGCCAGTTCGGGCAGTTCGATCGAAATCTGGGTCACGCTCTTCCGGTCCACATCGCGCAGCACCGGCACGAGCAGCCCGTTCGGCGTGTCCACGGCCACGCCGATGTGATAGTACTTCTTGAGCAGGATGCGGCGCTCCCGCATGTCCACGGACGCGTTGAATTTGGGAAACTGCTTGAGCGCCTCGGCCAGCGCCTTGAGCACGAAACTGATCACGGTGAGTTTGCCGCCCGCCTCGTCCACCTTTCT
>CALDSM010000064.1 GCA_937923585.1 uncultured bacterium | reverse complement strand
CGCCGGTTGTGAATTGCGTCAATCCGCACGCTGGACCGGGGAGACTCAGGCACCTCCATCACCACCGCCCGGTATTCCGCCAACGCCCCGTCATCGTCGCCGGCCGACTCAAGCGCTCCGCCCAGCGCCACGCGATGGCTCAGGTTCGTGGGCGACAGGCTGCACGCACGTTTCAGCAGGGCCAAGCCTCCCGGCACGTCATGGATGGCAAGCCGGGTTTTGGCCGCACGGCTGCACGCCTCCGCCGCGAATCCGGCGAGATCAGGCATGACACCGACCGCCCCGTCCACCAGTGGCAGCCCCCCGTACACGTCGCCCCCGGCTGCAATGGCCGCACCCAGCCGCACCTTTGCCTCCTGCAATTCCGGACGCAGCCGCAACGCCGCCCGGTATGCCGCCTCCGCGCCGGAAGCGTCGCCGGCATCCTCCAACGCCGCACCCAACCACAACTGCGGCAGGGACGCATCCGGGTGCGCCTGCACCATACGCCGCCACTCCGCCACACGGGCGGCAGTGTCATTGCGGCGCATCAAAATTCTGTCCATGGTTTCGCAGCCGCGCCGGGATTCGGGAGAGTCCGGAACTGCCGCAAGAACCCTGCGGCATTCGTCCAGCGCACCCTCATTGTCCCCGACAGTCTCCAGCGCCTCGCCCAGTGCGGCACGATGCCGCGGCTCACCGGATGACAGGCTGCAGGCCGTCAGTAGCAACTCCACGGCCCCCGCAGCATCACCGGCACCCATGCGCTTCTTGGCAGCCGCGCCGCACAGGTCAGCGGCACAGCCGGCAAGACCGGGCTCCACCCCGAGCACCTCGTCCACCAGTTGCAGCCCCGCCTTCACCGAGCCGGAGACGGCGGTCAATGCGCCCAGCCTCAACTTGGCGTTTTGGTGATCGGGGCACAGACGCAGTGCCTCTTCATAGGCGGTCACGGCCCTGCCGCTCTCGCCCGCCGCCTCACGCGCAAGCCCCACCTCATACCAGACAATGTCACTGTCGGGCTGCCCGCCGCATGCCGACTCCCAATAGGCCCTGCGCCCCTCCGTGTCCCCTGCGTTCTCAAACAGCCTGTCAATGCCCTCTGCGGCCAAAACGGCATACTGGGAACTTCCAAAGAGTCTGCCGTATTCAGCCAAGGCTCCGCCCTTGTCCATTTCGCCGATTCTGTCAACAAGACGGGGCACGCCGAAACCACACTCGCCGCCGGGCGCAACAAGCGCGGGAAAGGCCGCCGCGGGTGCGCTGGAATCCCTTTGGGGAACTGCCGGACGGTCCCGCCATGCACGGTATCGCGCAAGCACGTCATCCTCGCCCCTGAAACGACAGTAAACCATGCGTGCATGATGGCGGTAGGTCCGGCCGACTTCAGGCTCCCGCACAACGTACTGCCAGTCCCAAGCGCCGCAGTTTGGAGCATTGCCCCAGTTCCACAGGGCGAAACGAACTGAAGCCGGGTCGTCAAACATCATAATGAAAGCCATGGTGTCGTCCGCGGTCCCCGGATTCAGATCCCCGTCCATGAGGCCGTAATAGACCGGTTCGGTGAAGAAAACGCCGGGTTTCGCCGACAGATTCAGCGCCAGGTCGTTGTCTTCGCATGCCAGCGAGGGATGGCTTGCCCCGGCAACAGTGCCGCATTCTCCGGCATCTCCGAAGCGGGTCCAGCCGGACAAACCGTCGCGCACTCCGGGGAAACGAATGGCACAGGCGCGCGCCGAGTACAGGTATGTGGCAAACATGAAGACCAAATACCCCATGGGTGCCTCGTCCGCGCGGGGCGTGACCTCAAAATCAACATCAACTGCGTCGCCTCCCGAGAAGGTGTAGCGCAAAACACAGTCCACTTTCCACGACGAGGTCTCGGAGGGCCAGACTGCCTCGATGCAGGCCGGTGAGATTTGGCGGACAAACATCGGGTCTGTTCTGGGCGTGAAACGTGACCGTCGTGCGTCGGCCGCCGCGCCGTTCATGATATGCTCAAAATTGAGGTTGGGCCGATTGAACACCGCAACATTGGGAAACTCGGCGCTGACCAGGCGCGTTATACCGGCCCCCTGGTCAGCGCGGGTGCGGTCGGTCGCGAACCATCCGTAGAGATTCCCTGACCTGAGAAACGCATACAGACAATGGTCGGCCGGCGCGGGGAACCCGTCGGCGTTACCGGAAGGTGGCGGACCGCTTCCGCCGTCGCAAGAACCGGCAACCACGCGTTTAGGCCCGTCCAGGGTCGTAAGACTGACGGACCCGGAAGTGGGGACATCCCCCGACCATGCCGGGGAACAGCCCTCCTGCCGAACTCCCGGCGCCGCCAGAATCACCGAGTCGCCCTCGCGAAAGAGATACTTGCCGGGCGGAGGACACACTGCCGTCGCATCAATCCCTGCCGCGGCTTCCACGGTGAGCGTGTGTGTTTCGGCAACCGGTCCCTCAGCCTCCCCGGACCGGCCAAAAACGAATGCCATAAACACAAGCAGCGCGAGAAGAACCGGGCTGTACAGGAATTCTTGCCGGAACCTCGCGGAGGCGGAATATGCGGACATCTGGGGTTCGGCATGGCTTGCACACATGGCGTTCCGTCTCATTTCATCCCGTGTTCATGCGGTCCAACTGCGCGTGGATCACATGTGCGTCACCAGCATGTTATCACGTGAACCGGCACCTGCGCCACGGAACGAAGTTCCGGCAACTTTTCCGGACAACCTGCCGTTACAGCGCCTGCGGCAGTTATCCGGCAATACTGCCGGTTCATCCCTAAAAGCCATTGCGGCATTTCACAGTTCCAGAGGGAGACGCGTATCTACATAGGCCTTTTGAATGGGCACCAATCGTGACATCCGGCCTTTCTTGACTTTCCCGTTTCCATCGCGTACACTCTTCCTACCCGGATGTGGCATTCCGGTTCCGGTACAATCAATTGGCAACGGATGTCGGGGACCGTCTACCCTGTTGCGCGGTCCATCAACATCACCACAGGAGGCTGCACAGTGTCTTATGTTTCCGATGTCCTCGACCTCGTAGTCCGCAAGAACCCGTCGGAGCCTGAATTCCATCAGGCGGTCAAAGAAGTGCTCGAATCGCTCGCGCCCGTGCTCGAGCGCCATCCCGAGTACGAGCAGAGCCGCATTCTGGAGCGCCTGGTCGAGCCCGAGCGCGCGCTCACCTTCCGCGTCCCCTGGCTGGACGACAAAAACCGCATCCAGGTGAACCGCGGCTTCCGCATCGAGTTCAACAGCGCCATCGGCCCCTACAAGGGCGGCCTGCGCTTCCACCCGACCGTGTACATCGGCATCCTGAAGTTCCTCGCCTTTGAGCAGGTCTTCAAGAACTCGCTGACCACGCTGCCGATGGGCGGCGGCAAGGGCGGTTCGGACTTTGATCCGAAGGGCAAGTCGGACATGGAAGTCATGCGTTTCTGCCAGTCCTTCATGACCGAGCTTCAGCGCCACATCGGCCCGGACACGGACGTCCCCGCCGGTGACATCGGCGTCGGCGGCCGCGAGATCGGCTACCTGTTCGGCCAGTACAAGCGCCTGCGCAACGAGTTCACCGGCGTGCTGACCGGCAAGGCGCTCAACTGGGGCGGCTCGCTGATCCGTCCCGAGGCCACCGGCTACGGCGCGGTCTACTTCGCCCAGAACATGCTCGCCACGCGCGACGACAGCTTCAAGGGCAAGGTTTGCACCGTGTCCGGCTCCGGCAACGTGGCCCAGTACACCGTTGAGAAGCTCAACGACCTCGGCGCGAAGGCGGTCACGCTTTCCGATTCGAGCGGCTACATCTACGACGCCGACGGCATTGACGCTGAGAAGCTTGCCTATGTGATGGAGCTGAAGAACGTGTACCGCGGCCGCATCAGCCAGTACGTCGAGCAGTTCCCGAAGGCCAAGTTCTTCGCGGGCAAGCGCCCGTGGGAAGTCCCCTGCGACGGGGCGTTCCCGAGCGCCACGCAGAACGAGGTCAACGGCGACGACGCCCGGACGCTGGTGAAGAACGGCTGCAAGGTCGTCGCCGAGGGCGCGAACATGCCGACCGACCCGGAAGGCGTGGACGTGTTCCTGGCCGCCGGCATCCTCTACGGCCCCGGCAAGGCAGCCAACGCGGGCGGCGTGGCCGTGTCCGGCCTTGAGATGGCGCAGAACGCCATGCACACCAACTGGACGCGCGCCGAAGTGGATCAGCGCCTGAAGGACATCATGGAAGCCATTCACACGCAGGCGAGCAACGCCGCGGCCGAGTACGGCGTGCCCGGCAACTACGTCGCGGGCGCCAACATCGCCGGCTTCGTCAAAGTTGCCGACGCGATGATTGACCAGGGTCTGGTATAATCGTTTTCCGGCGGCCCGGCGGAGACTGTTCCGCCGGGCCGCTTTTTTTGCTTTGCGGGGCAGCCGCCCGGCTGTGTGCCCACAGGACTGAAGAGCAAAAGCCAAAAGGCAAAGGACGAAAGGGACAGATGATGATTCCCAAGAAAGGGCGCTGTGTGCCCCGTCCTTTGGGTCCCTTGCGTCCCTTTGGTCCTTTGCCTTTCATCGGAGCGCAACGGCGAGGGTTCGTCCGGCAGGGACGCCTGTAATACATAACCACTTGGAGCACAGAGGAGAGTGAAAGTGACATGCACGCTGGCGCTTGGCACGGGGCTTCCCGAACTGGACCGTCTGCTGCGGGGGCTCATCGCCGGGGACAACCTCGTCTGGCGCGTGGACCGCGTGGAGGACTACGCCGCCTTTGTCAGGCCCTATGCCGGGTTTGGGACGGAGGCCGGACGGCCGGTGGTCTATTTCCGGTTTGCGCGCCACGAGCCGCTGCTGGACGGGAATGACGGCGACCCAAAGGTTGAGCGGCATGACCTCGACCCGTCCGCCGGTTTCGAACCCTTCCTCGATGCGGTACACACCGTCATAGAGCGCACCCCGCGCGGCGCCTATTACGTGTTCGACTCGCTGTCCGAACTGGCGGCCATCTGGTACAGCGACCAGATGCTCTGCAACTTCTTCATGCTCACCTGCCCCTACCTGTACGACCGGGGCGACATCGCCTATTTCGGGCTCATGCGCGACCGGCACTCCAACGAGGCCGTGCTGCCCATCCGCGAGACCTGCCAGGTCATGATTGACGTGCATGAGTCGGCCGGCGCGGTCTACCTGCGCCCCATCAAGACCCAGCAGCGTTTCTCCCCCACCATGCACATGCTGCACCGCTGGGACGGCGACCATCCCACGGCCATCACGGCCAGCCACACCATCGCGCAGGTGCTGCGGCCCGCGCCGCCGTCGGCCATCGGCTGCGCGGTCCGGCCCATAGACGCCTGGAACCGCGCCTTCTTGCAGGTGCAGGACCTGCTGCTCGGCCCGCCCGAACTGCAGAACACCGAAATGGCGCAGCACCTTTTCGAAAGCCTGCTGCGTATGGTCGTCTCGCGCGAGGAGCGCGTCCTGCAGTTGGCGCGCCGCTATTTCACGCTGGCCGACCTGCTCGACATCGGCCGCCGCGTCATTGGCACGGGCCTCATCGGCGGCAAATCCGTGGGCATGCTGCTCGCGCACGCCATCCTGCGGCGCGGCGGGGGCCGCTGGGCGGGACTGCTGGAACTGCACGACAGTTTTTACATCGGGTCGGACCTGTTCTACACCTACCTGGTGCGCAACGGTTGCTGGTGGGTGCGTCGGCGCCAAAAGACGGCCCAGGACGTCATCGAGGGAGCCGAGCAGGTGCGGCGCCGCATTCTCACAGGGAAATTCCCCAAAGAGGCCGAGGACGAGCTGGCGCGCATGCTGGACTACTTCGGCTGCTCGCCCATCATTGTGCGGTCCAGCTCGCTGCTGGAGGACAACTTCGGCAACTCCTTCGCCGGCAAATATGAAAGCGTGTTCTGCGCAAACCAGGGCTCTTTCGAGCAGCGCATGGAGGACTTCAAGTCGGCCGTGCGCACGGTGTACGCCAGCGCCATGAGCGAGGCCGCACTGGCCTACCGAAAACGCCACGGCCTGCTCGACCGCGAGGAGCAGATGGCGCTGCTGGTGCAGCGCGTCTCCGGGGCACAGCACGGCGACCTCTACTTCCCCGACGTGGCGGGCGTGGGCTTCTCCTTTAACCCCTACGTCTGGAGCCAGGACATAGACCCCAAAGCCGGCCTGCTGCGGCTGGTGTTCGGCCTGGGCACCCGCGCCGTGGACCGGTCGGACGACGACTACACCCGCATCATCGCGCTGAACGCCCCGGACAAGCGCCCCGAGAGCGCCCGCGCCGGCGGGCGTCGGTACAGCCAGCGCAAGGTGGACATCATTGACCTCGACGCCAACCAGCTTGTCAGCCGGGACTTCAGTGACATTGCCACGCGCTGCGGCGGTCCGGCCGGCGATCCCTCCATTGCCCTGCTGGGCCGGCGCGACCCGGAAATGGAGCGGGCCGCGCGGCAAAGCGGCGCCGCCGCACCGCCGCTGCTCATCAATTTTGACCAGGTCATCACCAACACCCCGTTTGTGGAGGACATGCGCGCCGCGCTGCGCGTCTTCCAGGAGGCCTATGACTACCCCGTTGACATCGAGTTCACCGCCAACTTCACGCCCGGCGGCGATTACCGCGTGAATGTGGTGCAGTGCCGCCCCCTCCAGGTGCGCGGCGACGCCGTGGCCGCACCGCTTCCCAAGAATGTGGCCGACAGCGACATTATCCTGCGCTCCGCCGGTCCGGTCATCGGCCAGAGCCGGTCCGATGTCGTGGACATCTTCATCTATGTGGTGCCGGAGGTCTACGGCAGGATGCCCATCGCCGACCGCTCCCGCGTTGCGCGGCTCATCGGCCGCATCGCGCATCATGAACCACTGCAGAAACTGGGCCGCATCATGCTGCTGGGCCCGGGACGCTGGGGCACCACCTCGCCTGAACTGGGCGTCCCCGTCTCTTTCTCAGAAATCAATCCCGTCTCGGTGGTGTGCGAGATTGTGGCCATGCGCGAGGACCTGGTGCCGGACGTCTCTCTCGGCACCCATTTCTTCAGTGAACTGGTCGAGATGGACATGCTGTACCTCGCCGTGTTCCCCGACCAGCCCGAGACGATCATCAACAGCGATTTCTTCACGGCTGCGCCCAACCTGCTGGACGAAATCCTGCCGGAGGCATCACTCTTCTCGGATACCATCCGTGTCGTCCGCGCAAGCGACGCGGCTGCGGGCCGACGCGTCCGGCTGCATGCGGATGTCCTGCGTCAGCGCGTTATGTGCTTTTGTGACAGCACATTGACAGCGACGCCGGAATAGCCATCTGTTGGTGGAACGTTTTTTATAAACAAGTGAATAATTAAGAGACAGCCCTTGAAGACTAGCAGGGCTGAGTGGACGGAATACGATGCGAACGACATAAGGATGACCCCAAGTGATGTGACAGTGGCCGTTGCACGGTGCAACTTCTTAGCCCCGTTGGGGATAGAGAGAGTTGAAGAGTAGGTCTTTAGACCAGCAAGCAGTGCGTTCTTCCGGAAAACAGGTGACATAACTCTTGCGAAGCTGCGCAATCTGTGGTAAAATCTGCGTCAGTTGGGGTTGTGCAGGAAGAAGATGTGTACCGAGAGTTTTCGAGCAGAAAGGATGAAAACGCTTGACATTACGTTTGGGCGTTTGATTTAATAGTTCCCGGAAGAGAAATGAGAGTGTTATGTTCCTGCAGAAGATGAGGGCAGGAACTGGGCATTCAACACAGCGAGAAGGAGAAGCGAAGATGAAGAAACTGGTTATTCTGGCCGTAGTGATTGCGCTGGCCGGTGCCTGTGGCACTGCCCATGCCGCAAAGTCGTGGAGTGACATGTCTTGGTGGGGCAACACCGGTGCGAAGCCGGAGCCGGTTGCCGATTCCAAGGGCCGCTCGGGTTACTGGTGGTGGCCGACGGACGGTGTGGGCGGTGAAGTCGCCAAGTCCGTCTGCGGACCCGACGGGGACAACAATCTGTGGGGCAACCGCGGCATCGTCTATCACGCCTGGGTGAAGCCCGAGCCGCCGAAGGTTGAGCCGCCGAAGGTCAAGGACGAAGGGCCGAAGGTGACGCGAACGGCGATCGTGCTGAACAATGTGCTGTTCGACTTCGACAAGGCCGTCCTGAAGCCGGAAGGCAAGGCGGAAGTGGACAAGCTCATCGCCGAGATGAAGAAGTACGACAAGGACACGGTCGCGATTGAAGGCCACACCTGCAACATCGGCAGCGCCGAGTACAACATGGGCCTTGGCCAGCGCCGCGCCGACGCCGTCAAGAAGTACATGGTTGAGAACGGCATCGCCGAGAGCCGCATCAAGTCCGAGTCCTTCGGCCTTACCCGTCCGGCCGTTCCGAACGATTCCAACGCGAACCGCAAACTGAACCGCCGCGCCGAGTTCAAGATTGCCATCGTCAACTAGATGACGCACGGTGGCATTGCCACAACGTTCTGACCGCGAATGAACAAGTAAACATCCCCGGCATCGCCCGCAAGGCGGTGCCGGGGATGCGTGTTTTGCTGCGGAGGTCCGCGCATGATGAACGAGAAACGGGAAGCGGATGCGCCCAGCCCCTGGGATGCCCTGCTCGACAGGTTCTTGGAGTCGGTCGTCTTTGAGGACGGCCTGTCCGAGAAGACCGTGTCCGCCTATGCGGCCGACCTGCGGGCATGGACCGCCCAACTGGACGAGAACGGCATTGAAGCGCCCGCCGAGGTGATGCGCGAGGATGTGCTGGACCATCTCATGCTGCTCCGGGAGAGCGGCCTGGGCGCCCGCTCCATCGCCCGGCACCTCAGCGCGCTGCGCCGCTTTCACCGCTTCCTGGTGGACGACGGCATCGCGCAGCATGACCCGGTGGAAACCCTCGACTCGCCGCGGCTGCTGCGCGCCCTCCCCCACTGGCTCGCCAACGACGAGGTGGACCGGCTGCTGGCCGCGCCCGACTGCACCGAGCCTTCCGGCGTGCGCGACGCCGCCATTCTGGAACTGTTCTACTCGTGCGGCCTGCGCATCTCTGAACTGGCCGGACTGCCGGTGCGCGATGTCTCCCTGGACGAGTCCCAGTTGCGCGTGCGCGGCAAGGGTGCCAAGACGCGCATCGTGCCGCTGGGCCGCGGGGCCGTTGCCAGGACACTCGCCTGGCTGGAAGTCCGCCGCGCATGGAAACCCCGCGACACCGCGCTGTTCGTGACGGAGCGGCGCGGGCGGCGCATGAGCCGCAGCACCGTTTGGCAGGTGGTGAAGCGCTGGGCACTGGCGGCCAACATCGCGCAAAACGTCACCCCGCACATGCTGCGCCATTCCTTCGCCACGCATCTGCTCGACCACGGGGCGGACCTGCGCTCCGTACAGGAACTGCTGGGCCACGCCGACATCGGCACCACCCAGATTTACACGCACGTTAGTGTGGAGCGGTTGACCAAGGCGCACAAGGAATTCCATCCGCGTGCGTGATGCCCCCGAGCCGGCAGAGATGCCGGCGCTTCCAGTAACGCGTGCGTGATGCCCCCGAGCCGGCAGGGATGCCGGCGCTCCCAGTAACGCGTGCATGACGCCCCTGAGCCGGCGGGTATGCTCCCGCCTTCGGGGCCTTCCAAAAACATCCGGCACTTGCATAATCGGCTGCACAGATCGGAAAAGCCCTCTCCTCCCCGTCATTCCCGTGAAAGGACCTTCCAAGAATGAGTGGCACGCCCGAGATGGGCTGCACAATTCGAGTGAAGATGCACAATTCGAGTGAAGATGCATCTTCCCCGTCATTCCCGCGAAGGCGGGAATCCAGGCTTGCCGAGGACTTACGCATACGCGCGGCCCTCTGGATTCCCGCCTTCGCGGGAATGACGGAGAGGGCGGTTTCGGTGTGTTGGCGTTCCTGGAAGACCCCGAAAACGGGAATGACGGGGAGGCATGATTTTGGCATCGCATGATTTTGGAGGGCCACCTTCGTGGGAGCGACGGGCGCTCCCAGTAAAGCGCAACTTTTCTGCGGCGAACCCAGTCAAAAGGGGGTTATTGGGTCCCGGTCAAACAAGGAAGAAGGAGAAGAGTTCCATGAATTGCCGCAGAGTTGCCGTTCGGGTGTTGCTGTTCGCGCTGATGGGCCTTTTGATGGAGGTCTTCTTTGGGGCCATTGGCGCGCTGTTGCGCGGCAACTGGAACATGCGCGGCGGCACCTCGCCGTGGATGATGTTTGACTACGGCATTCTTGGCATCGCCGTGGCGCCGCTTTCGGGGCCGATGATCGCAAGGCGCGTGCCGCTGGCCCTGCGCGCCGTGGTGTACATGCTGGGCATCTTCCTGGTCGAATACGTGTCCGGCATCATCTTCACCTTCTTCGGCCTGCACATCTGGGATTACAGCGACATGAAGTGGAACCTGCAAGGGCAAATCACGGCCATGTTCATCCCCTTCTGGTACACGGTCGGGCTGTTCGTGGAATACCTGCACCGCCGCGTGGACGCCTGCGCCCTCGTGCTCGCCCGGGGTATCCGCGCGGAAGACTTGGAGAAACTGCCCGTCTGATATCCGTAGGGTGCGTGAAGTGGCGCGAAGCGCCGCGGAACGCACCGTCCGGGGTTACGGTGTGCATCGGGGATGGTGCGTTGCGTGGCGCTTCGCGCCGCTTCACGCACACCACGCCAATTACATTTCGTTTTGCAGGACCTGGTCCAGCGTCTGACGGCGGCGGATGAGCTTGGGCGTGCCGTCTGCACACAGCAGCACTTCGGCGCACTCGGGGAAGCTGTTGTAGTTTTTCGCCGACATGGCCGCGCAGTAGGCGCCGCAGGCTTCCATGACCAGCGCGTCGCCCGGCTCCGGCCGTGTCAGGCGCCGCGGTCGCAGGCCTTCCGGATTGTCCGGTTCGGGCGTGAAGATGTCACCGCTCTCGCAGCAGTGGCCCACCACCAGATAGTCGCCCTCGCCCCGCGTCTCCCCCGCCGCTTTCGGCACCACCACAATCGGATGCTGCGCGCCGTAGAGGCTGGGTCGCGTGTTCTCGGTCATGCCGGCATCCACCTTGATGAAGGTGTTGCCCGACGCGCCCGTGTCCACCACGTCAATGATCGTGCAGACCAGCGCGCCGGCATTGGCGACCAGATAGGTGCCCGGTTCCACCTCCAGGTGCAGTTTGCGGCCGTGCTCACGGGCAAACGCCTCAAACTGCGCCGCCATGCGCCCGCCGATGTCCCGCAGATCGGTTTGTTTTTCGGTGGACATGCGCGCCACCTTGTATCCGCCGCCCAGACTGAGCCGCGTGACCTCGGGCATGCGCGCAACGATGCCCAGCGACAGTTCGGCGCAGCGCACCCACATTTCGGGATCGGAGCCCGACCCGATGTGGGTGTGCATGCCGGTGATGCGCAGGCCGTGATTCGCCGCCGCGGCGTAAGCCTCGTCCAGATGCTCGTGCCAGATGCCAAAACTCGCCGAGGGCCCGCCGACGTTGGTCCGGTTGCTGTGGCCCGAGCCCAGTCCCGGATTAACACGCACCGAAACTTCGGTGTTCGGGAAGAGACGGCCGTATTCGCTCAATTGGCGCAACGAACAGGCGTTGAACTGGCAGCCCTGCCGGACGAGTTCCTCCAGGTTCTTGGGCAGTTCCTGCGCGGTGATCTGGATGTCCGCGGCGGGAACGCCCGCGCGGATCGCGCGTTCCGCCTCGTACCCGCTGGAGGCGTCTATCTTCAGCCCGAGGCGGTGAAACAGGCGCACGACGGCGGCGTTGGGCAGCGCCTTCATGGCAAAGCGTGCGGTCAGCCCGAACGCGTTCGGAAACGCCAGCACTTCGCGCGCCCGCCGTTCCAGCGTGCGTTCGTCATACACAAACACCGGCGTGCCGAATTCGGCCTGAATGCGCCGAGCCTGATCTTCCGTTAGAAACGCCAGAGATTCCATGTAGTACACCTTTGCCGTAATGAAATGCGGGGAGATGAATGCAAAGCCTAGCATGTTCGCGCGGGGGAATGCACCTGACTCGCACGATGACCGCCATTCCGTCATCCCCGCGCAGGCGGGGATCCACTTGCTCACGCAAGCAACACTCGTGGCCCATGGATTCACGCTTTCGCGGGAATGACGGTAACCGCCGCCCTCTTCTCAGTCCACCAAATCAGCCCGCGGGAATGATCCCAGCACCTTGAGGTTGCGGGCCTCATCCCCCGCCTCCTGAAGCGTCTCCTTCACGACGGCGTCCTCGATGTGGCCGAGGAAGTCAATGAAGAACACATACTCCCACGCCTTCTGCTGGCTGGGCCGGGACTCGATGCGGGTCAGGTTGATGCCGCGCGTCTGGAACGGCAGCAGCAGGTTGTACAACGCCCCCGGTTTGTCCTTTACCCAAACAAGAATGGAGGTCTTGTCGTCGCCCGTGGGACGGACCAGTTGGCGACCCACGACCACAAACCGGGTGTAGTTGTGGGTGGCGTCCTCCACGTGCTCCACCAGCACGTCCAAGTCATAGGTCACTGCGGCGAGCGTGCTGGCGATGGCGGCGGCGCCCGGTTCTGCCGCGGCACGGCGGGCCGCTTCGGCCGTGCTGCTCACCTCGATGAGCGGCACACCGGGCAGGTTGGCCCGCAGCCAGTTGCGGCACTGCAGGATTGCGTTGTCCTTGGAATAGACGCGCTTGATCTCCTCCAATTTGCACTTGGCCAGCAGGTTCTGGGTGATGTGCAGGAGAATCTCGTTGACGATCTTCAATTCGGAGGTGATAAACCGGTCCAGCGTGTCGCTGACGGAGCCGCCCATGCTGCTCTCGACGGGCACCACGCCGTAGTCTATGCGCGCGCGCTCGACCTCAGTGAACACATCCGAAAACGACGGCAGCGGGTGATACTCGCTTTCGGCGCCGAACACGCGCAGCGCCGCCATGTGGCTGAAGGTGTCGCGCGGGCCCAGGAAAGCCACGCTGGTCGGCCGCTCCAGCGCGCGGATGGCGCTGATAACCTCGCGGTAGACCCCGATGAGCGCCTTGTTGCTCAGGGGACCGTCGTTCAGTTCGGCGATACGGTGGAAGACCGCCTTCTCGCGCTCGGGCACGTAAATCGGCGCGTCGGAGCGGCGCTTCAGCTCGCCGATTTCCTGCGCCATGCGCGCGCGCGCGTTCAGGTTCTTCAGGATGTCCGCGTCCAGCGCGTCTATTTTCGCGCGAAGTTCGTCAAGGTTCATCGTTTCTTGCTCTCCAGTATTTCCAGGGGCGCCAGCGCAATCATGAGGGTTGCCACCCTGCCCGTGTCAAATCGGACGCGGGCGCGGGTCTTGCCGCCCGATCCCTGCACGAACATTACCGTGCCCGGACCGAAACTGGCATGGCGCACGCGCGCGCCCATGCGCAGGCCTGTTGCGTCGGTGTCGGCGTCCAGCCGGCGGGCCGTTTCAGACGGCCTTGCCGCCGCGCGCGGCGCGGGTTTGTTGATCCAGTCGAGCCGCGCCTCGCCGATTTCGCGGACAAAGCGCGACACTTCCCGGTCGGTGTCGGTGCGGCCGTAGATCATGCGCGACTGTGCGGCGCTCAGGGTGAGCGTCTCGCGGGCGCGGGTCATCGCGACGTAGCAGAGCCTGCGCTCCTCCTCCATGTCGGCCGCGCTGTCCTCGTCGTCGTCGCGAAGCATGGGAAAGAGCCCCTCCTCCAGCCCCGCAATGTAGACGTGCCGGAATTCGAGGCCCTTGGCGCTGTGGCAGGTCATGAGCGTCACGGCGGGCTTGTCGGGGTCATAGCCGTCCACATCGGACGAAAGGGCAAGGTCGGCGAGAAAATCGGCCAGCGGCGTGCCCGTGTCCTTGTCATGCTGGCGGCAGGACACGACAAACTCGTCCACCACCTCGATGCGCGAACGGAAATCCTTTTCATCGCTCTGGCGCACGTATTCGCGGTAGTCAATGCGCTCCAGCAGGTTCTCCACCACCGCGGCCACGCGCTCTTTGCCCGCCTCAACGGACAGATCGTCTATGAGCGCGACCAGTTCCGTCGCGGACTGGCGCGCGCGCGCCGCCAGCGTCTCGTCGGTCTCGGTCTCGCGCAGCACCTCGAACAGCGGACAGCCGCGCGCGGCGGCGTATTCCGTGAACCGGTCGCGGGTGATGCCGCCGATGCCGCGCGCGGGCACGTTGATGATGCGCCGCAGCGACTCGTCGTCGCGCGGGTTCACCAGCAGGCGCAGGTAGGCCACGATGTCCTTGACCTCCTTGCGGCTGTAGAACTTGATGCCGCCGACCACGGTGTAATTGATGCCGCGTCGCAGCAGCGACTCTTCGATAAGGCGCGCCTGCGCGTTGGTGCGGTAAAGCACGGCGGTGTCACGGGGTGCGAGATCGCGCTTGACCATGTCCTCAACGATGAACCGGCCTTCCTCGTCGCCGTGCTCCGCAAGGTAATAGCGCACCTTCGCGCCCTCGGCGCGCTCGGTCCAGAGCGATTTGCCCAGCCGGTTGATGTTGTTCGAGACCACCTGGTTGGCCGCGTCCAGGATCGGGCGCGTGCTGCGGTAGTTTTGCTCCAGGCGGTACACCGCGGCTTTCGGAAAGTCGTTGCCGAAGTCGAGGATGTTGTTGATGTCCGCGCCGCGCCAGGAGTAGATGCTCTGATCCTCGTCGCCCACGGCAAAAATGTTGCCCCGTTCGCCGCCCAGATGGCGCGCGATGAGGTACTGGGCGCGGTTGGTGTCCTGGTATTCGTCCACGTGGATGTGCGTGTAGCGGCGCTGCCACTTGGCGCGCGCGTCGTCGTCCATGTCGAACAGGCGCACCAGCAGCACCAGCAGGTCGTCAAAGTCCAGCGTGGACGCCGCCTCCAGCGCCGCGTGGTACCGCTTCCACAGCGCGCGGTAGGTCTCCTCGGCGGGATATTTTGGGTCGTGTTCCCAGTCCGGCTCCTCGACATTCTGCTTGAGCCGGCTGATCCAGGACAGCGCCGCGCGGGGCGTGACGGGCTCAAAAGTCTGCGGCAGTTCCTTGACCAGCCGCTTCATGAGCGAATTCTGGTCCTGATCGTCAAAGACTGTAAAGTTCTTGTTCCGGCCCAGCCGGTCAATGTCGCGGCGCAGCACGTGCAGGCCGAAGGAATGAAAGGTGCCCAGAAACGCCCCGGGTCGGGCGGGGTCCATGCGGTCTGACAGGCGGGCTGCAAGGCGGCCCCGCATTTCCGCCGCGGCCTTGTTGGTGAAGGTCAGCGCCAGCAGGCGGGCCGGGTCCACGCCGCGCTCCTCCACGAGCCAGGCCATGCGCTCGATGATAACGCGGGTCTTGCCGCTGCCGGCGCCGGCAAGCACCAGCGTCGGCCCTTCAACCGCCTCCACCGCGGCCTTCTGCGCTTCATTCAATGCAATCATGAAACCACCTGAAAGGAGTTGAACCACAGAGGACACAGAGGTTCACGGAGGGGAAAGCCAAACATTCCAAATCCGCTTCTTTGCTCTGTTTGTTCAACTCGTTCGGTCTGACTCCACACTTCAAATCGGAAGGTTCTTCCGTCCTTCCCCTTTTCCCCGACCTCCGTGCTCCCTCTGTGTCCCTCAGTGTCCTCTGTGGTTCCTTCCCACTCAGACAATAAGGTCATCCGGTTCCACCGCGGGTGTTATGCACAGGTCGTAGGGCAGTTGATCGGGCGGGAAACTCTGCATAGGCAGTTCGGCGAGCGGGCGGTAGGCGCAGTCGAAGGACGCCTCACCGCTGCTGCGGTCAATGAGCACGGACACGCCGACCACCTCCGCACCGCGCGCGCGCAGATGCGCAATAGTCTTCTTGACCGAGCCGCCGGTGGTCACAATGTCCTCCACCACCAGCACGCGGGTGCCGGGCTTGAGTGCAAAGCCGCGCTTGACGGCCATGCCCCCCTGGCCGTCCTTCTCGGAATAGGCGCAGCGGCAGTTGAGATGCCGGGCCGTCTCATAGGCGAGCATGATGCCGCCCGTGGCCGGTCCGACAACGAGTTCGATGTTGTCGTCCTTGAACTTCTCCGCCATGCCTTTGCACAGCGTTTCGGTGTGCTGCGGGTACTGCATCACCCGTGCGGCCTGCAGGAATTGGCGGCCGTGACGGCCGCTCGTGTAAATAAAATGCCCCTCCAGCAGTGCGCCGGTGACTTTGAAAACGTCTATGACTTCCTGTGATGTCATCTGTGCATCTCCTTCAGTATGTGTCCTGCCGGAACATGGCAGGCGGGACGCCTGCGGTACGGGACGTGGCAGGCGGGACGCCTGCGGCACGGGGATTCATGCGTGCATCTCTTCCAGTATGCGGTCCACCGCCTCGGCGGGGTTCGCGTGCTTCAGTATGGGCCTGCCCACGACGATCATGCTCGCACCGGCCGCGGCGGCCTCGCCCGGCGTCATAATCCGCTGCTGGTCGTCCGCACCCGCCCATGCGGGGCGGATGCCCGGCGTCACCACCAGCGCGTCCGGCCCGACGGCGGCCCGCACCTGGGCGATTTCCTGCGGCGAGCAGACAATGCCGTGCGCCCCCGACTCGATAGCCATCTTCGCCAGCCGCGGCACGGTCTCGGCGGCCGTCTCGGGCACGCCCAGTTCGTCGCGCAGCATGGCGTCGTTGAGGCTGGTCAGCACCGTCACGGCGAGCAGCCGCGCCTCCGTGCCCTCCACCGCCTCGCGGGCGGCAGCAATCATCCTGCGCCCGCCGAAGGCGTGCAGCGTCATCAGGCCCGCGCCCAGCGCCGCGCCCGCTTTTGCCGCGTGGGCCACGGTGTTCGGGATGTCGTGAAACTTGAGGTCCAGCATGACCTGTTTGCCCCGCGCCAGCACCTCGCGCACGATGTCCGGCCCCTCGCGGGTGTACAGTTGCGAGCCGATCTTGAACCAGCGGCAGGCGCCGCAGCGGTCCACAATGTCCAGCGCCTCGATGCGCGTGTCCACGTCAAGCACCACAATCAGGTCCGTGTTGGGCATGGCTGTGCGATTCCTAGTTTAATGGTGCGCCGGGGATACAGGCCGGGATCGTCCGCCCGATACCGGCTGGCGCGGGGGCATTATACCTGTTGCGGGAGGGCGAGTGACAGGGGAAAATCCCGTAAATAATCCCGGGTGGGCAGAGTTTTGCGCAGCAAAACGTAACCCGCCATTCCGGCACCAGAAGAGCCGGCAGGGATGCCGGCGCTCCCAGTAAGGCGGACGTTATTGTGTCACCACTCCGCCGACAAGTTCGTTGATGTCGGCCACGCCGTGGCGCTCGCAGTAGTCTTCCAGGCCCTGCACGACGCGCAGGGCCGTGTCCGGCTGGCGGAACGAGGCGCAACCGACCGCGACGGCGCGGGCACCGGCGAGGATAAACTGCATCGCGTCGGCGGCGTTGCAGATGCCGCCCATGCCGATGATGGGGATCTTGACCACGCGGGCCGCGTCCCAAACCATTTTGACGGCCACGGGACGGATCGCGGGACCGCTGAGCCCGCCAACCATGTTGCTAAGGATCGAACGGCGCGTCTCAGGATTGATCCCCATGCCGATGAGCGTGTTGATGAGCGAGAGCGCGTCGGCCCCGCCCTTCTCCGCGGCCAGCGCGGGCTCGGTGATGTCCATCACGTTGGGCGAGAGCTTCACGAAGACAGGCAGTTTCGTGGCTGATTTGACGATGCGGGTGTACTCGGCCACGCGTTCCGGCGACTGCGCCACCAGTTTGCATCCGCCCGCGGCGCGCGCATTGTGCACGTTCGGGCAGGACAGGTTTGCCTCGATGGCGTCGGCCCCGCCCTCTTTCTCCAGCCGCTCGGCCAGTTGCCCATACTCGTCCGGCGTGTGGCCGTAAATGTTGGCGATAATCGTGCAGCCGCGCTTGCGCAGCCAGGGCAGCTTTTCGGACAGGTAGATATCCATGCCCACATTCTGCAGGCCGATGGCGTTGAGCATGCCCGCGGGCGTCTCCACGAGCCGCGGCGGCGGGTTGCCCGCGCGCGGTTTCAACGACAGACTCTTCACGGTGACCGCGCCCAGTTGGGACACGTCGAAGTAGCGGTCGTATTCCTGGCCGTACCCGAAGGTGCCCGAACCCACGGTCACGGGGTTCTTCATCACCAGCCCGCCGATGTTGACCTGGAGGTTGACGCTCATGGCCGGCCTCCCGTGCGGGCGCGCTGTGCGGTCCAGTCTATGATGGTGCTGTCGAAGACAGGCCCCTCCGCGCATACGCGGACCATGCGCTCAGATCGGAAGAGCGTCGTGTAGGGAAAGAGTGTAGATCTCGGTGGTC
>CALDSM010000063.1 GCA_937923585.1 uncultured bacterium | reverse complement strand
CAGATAGGCGTAGCCCACAATGGCGGTGGTCACCAGCATGGTTTCGGCGATGGCGCGAAAATGCCCCATGGTGACGTACTTCTCCATTCGGAGCAGGTAACGCAGCGGAATCAGCAGGGTCAGCACCATGGCCAGGCCCGAGTGTATGGCGCCGGCCACGAAGTAGGGCGCGAAGATCGTGGTGTGCCACCCGGGCAGCAGGCCCATGGCAAAGTCCCAGGACACCACGGAATGCACCGAAATGACCAGGGGCGTGGCCAGCGCGGCGAAGAACAGATAGGAGCGGCCGTGATGCCGCCACTGGCTGCCCGCGCCGGTCCAGCCGAGCGAGATGATGCGGTAGAGCCAGGTCTGGGGATGATCATTGCCCAGCCGCTCGCGGCAGCGGTCGCGGGCGGCGCCCAGGTCCGGGATCATGCCGACAAACAGGAAAATGGAGCTGACCGTAAAATATGTGGAAACGGCCACCACGTCCCAGACCAGCGGGCTGAGGAAGTTGGGCCAGAGCTGCCGGATGGAAGGATAGGGAAGGATGTAGTAGATAACCCAAAGGCGGCCGAGATGGATAAGCGGGAACAGGCCGGCCGTCATCACGGCGAAGACGGTCATGGCCTCGGCGCTGCGCGCCACGGCGGCGCGCCAGCGTGAGCGAACCAGAAACAGAATCGCGGAGATCAGCGTGCCCGAGTGCGCGATTCCGACCCAGAACACGAAGTTGCCGATGTAGACGCCCCAGCCGACCGGGTGGCCCAGTCCCGAAACACCCATGCCGGTGTTCACCTGGTAGGTCCAGCAGGTGAAGGCCCAAAGGACGGTCGTCGCCAGTAGCGCCACCGCTATCACATACCCCGTGCGGGGCGGGCGCAGCGGCGCCAGTATGGTCTCGTTTATGTCGCTGTATTCGCGATCAAAATCCACCAACACGTTCCTTCAGGTCTTAGAACCAATTCCCGTCATCGTGAACTGGTGGCCTGTGCCGTCCGTCTTCCGAACAAGGGACTCAAGGGACCAAAGAGACCGGAACAACATGCTCCTTCTTCGGGAACCTTACCGTCCCTTTCGTCCCTTCGGTACTTTTCGTCCCTTTCCTTGCGCTCAGGCCTCCGTCTGTTTGATCCGGCGCAGATAGGTCACGCCGGGTTTTGTGTTCAGCTCCTCCAGCACGTGGTACCGCCGCGGGTCGCGCCGGGTCAGTTCGGACACCGCCGACTTGGGATCCAGCAAATCGCCGAAGACGAATGCCCGCGTTGGACAGGACTGCGCGCAGGCCGGCTGGATCTCGCCGTCGCGCACGGGCCGCCCCTCGATGCGGGCGCGATGCTCGCCCTGGCGGATGCGCTGGATGCAGAAGGTGCATTTTTCCATGACACCGCGGCTGCGCACACTGACCTCGGGGTTCAGTTGCAGGTTCAGCGGCTCGCTAAAGTTCACGTCGAACCAGTTGAAGCGCCGCGCCTTGTAGGGGCAGTTGTTCGAGCAGTAGCGCGTGCCGATGCACCGGTTGTACACCTGGGCGTTCAGCCCCTCCTCGTTGTGTACGGAGGCGTAGACGGGGCACACGGGCTCGCAGGGCGCGACGTCGCAGTGCTGGCACATCAGCGGGATAAATCCGACCCGTTTCGCGTTCTGCGGGTCGCGGTAGGGAACCACCTGCAGCCAGGCGCCCTCGCGGCCCTCGCGGAGCCGCTGCTCGCCGCGCACGCTGATGTTGTTCTCCGCATAGCAGGCCACCGCGCAGGCTCCGCAGCCGTTGCACCGGGCCAAATCCACGACCATGGCCCAACGGTGCTCTTTGTACTCGCGGGGCGGGTAGGCGTCCGTCTTCGGGTCAAATCCCTCGGGCAGCGGCAACCGCACGTTCTCGCCGTCGCCGGGTTTCATCTTGGCCAAGTCGCCCAGCAACGCCCACTGAAGCAGGGGCCGGCCGTGCTGGTCCTGCGTGGCGCTGGCGCAAATAAGGGGCTCTTCGCGGCCCGTGTTGCGCAGGGCCACCGTCGGAAACGGACCGTCGCCCGCCGCTTCCCAGAGAAGACTGAAGACATTGGCACCGCGATGCGCCGCATTGCGGCCCAGCGCCGTGTGCCCCTGACCGAAGGCGATGGAGACGGTGTCCGGCGCGATTTCGGTTGTGAGGCGCACTGGGGCCTCGATCACGCCCCGGTCCGTCTTCAGTTCCAGCACCTGCCCGTCGGCCAGACCGAGCGCCGCGGCGCGGTCGGGATGAATGTCTATCCAGCTTCCCCACACGTTGAAGGTGGTGGGGTCGGGCGCTTCCTGCAGCCAGCCGCGGTTGGCCGTGCGGCCGTCGAAGAGCGCGACCGACGGCCAGGCCCAGAGGCGTGCCGTATTGGCTGCGCACGGTTCAGGGGCGAACGGCATCAGTGCCAGCGAGGCCGCTTCGGGCCGCAGCGCCACCGGGACCGGCGGCAGATTCTCCCAGACACCGCCCGCGCGCAGGGCACTGCGCGAGAACCCGTCGGGGTCCTGGTCCGGCATGATGCGCTTTGCCAGCGCGCGCCAGTTGCGACGAAGCCATTCCTCTGTGTCGGAGGCGGGGGTGTCATGGCCTTCCTGCAAGAGTGGCTTTTCGGCAACCTTGGTAAATCCGAGCAAAATATCCCCCATGGATTGGGTGTCGTACATCGGCGCCATCGTCGGCTGGAGCAGTGCGTGCACGCCCGCCATGGGGCTGTAGTCGCCCCACGTTTCAAGCGGCGAGTGGATCGGAAGCACCCAGGTCGCCAGTTCGGAAGTCTCGTCGGGCATGGTGCCCATGTAGATGACCGTGCCGGCGCGCCGGATGTGCGCCGCCGCACCCGGAATGCCATAGACCGGGTTCGCGTCGCAGATGATCAGCGTGTCCTCCGGCGTAATGCCCTCCAGAAAGGCTTGGACCTGCGGGCGCGTGGCGGTTTTACTGACGGCGTGGGACCGGGAGAAATCCACCGTCTGGCCGACACGGCCCGCCACCCAGTTGAGCAGCGCCGCGGCCACGGCTGTCTGGTGGGCCATGCGCCCCGTCCCGCCCGTCGGGCCGGCCAGGGCCGCGCTCGCCGGGGCGTGGACAAACGCGTCGGCCCAAGCCTCAACTTGCGCGGTGGTGAAGCACCCGGCCAGGGCTGGCGGCACTGAAGCCGCATCGAAGGCGGCGAGGAGCGGAACTATCGGCTCCGTCGGCACTTTCGCCCAGCCCTTGCGCACAATGGTCGCGACCATGGCCATGGCCGCCCAGTATTCGCCGCCCACCGGCGCCTGGACATATTCGTCGGCGTTTGCCGCAGTCATGGACAGGCGCGGGCCCACGTAAACCATCCGGCCCAGCGCACCGTCCTTCAGCGTGCGCAGGGAGGCAAACTGGCGGGCGTAGTCCACGGGTGACAACCAGCTTTCCAGGAAATCGGCCGCGAAACTGACGACCATGGAGCAGTCTTCGATGCGATAGTCGGGAATAGCCGGCAGGCCAAAGACCGATTCGTGGGCGGCGCGCAGCGCCTCGTGGTTGAAGGGCTCGTAAAAGACGATGCGATCAGAGCCGAACGCCTTGACGAAGGCCTGCATGATTTCGGCCAGCGCGCCGGTCTGGAGGCTGCTCATCAGCGCGACCCTGCCGGTTGTCGTCTTGATATGGTTGCCGATGGGCTCCAGCGTCATGGCCCACATCGGATTCTCGACGGGGCCTTCCTTGGGGCGGTGGATGATTTCCTTCAGCCGGTCCGGATCGTACAGCCCCTGCAGGGCTGACTGGCCGCGCGCGCACAGGCCGCCGCGGTTCACGGGGTGGCCGGGGTTTCCCTCCGCCTTTGTAACGCGGCCGTCGCGGTGCCACAGATGCGTGCCGCACCCGGCGGGGCATTCCCGGCAGGTCGAGGCAAAGTAACTCCAGACACCGGGTGTGGTTTCTTCGGGGGGGACCACATAGGGAATGAGCTTGTTCCAGCTTTTGGCAGACATGCCCGAGGCGAAAAACGCCCCGCCAGCCGTTTGCAGGAATCTCCTACGCGACACTCCCGACATGCGTCACCTCTGCTTCAATGTATGCTTCGGACTCAAACAGACAGGGTCAGAGACTCCGCCACCGCGGAAAACAACAGTGCGTAAGTGCGTCCTATTCCCATCTGTACTATTAAGAATGATTCGCAATACTAGTAGGCTAACGGAAGAATGTGCCGGAGCCTGCGACTTGCAGGACAACAACCGGGGGGACGGCTGACGGGGATGCCCGTCTTGGAAGATATGGCGGGATCTTGGCCGGCCCCTTCCACAGTCCGGTTGATGCGTTCGGTCTTGCCCCGCAATAGTCTACGGCGCGCTTACTTGATCCGGTCGTCTCCGCCCATACCACCGAGGAGGTGGTTGAAATGCGCCGGGGCCTTGCTTTCGAAGGTCATTGGTTGGCCGCTGTGGGGGTGGTTGAAGGTCAGTGACACGGCATGCAGCGCCATCTGCCGCTGCTCCCGGTCGCCCTTGCCGTATTTCCGGTCGCCCACGATGGGATGGCTCAGTTCCGCCAGATGGACGCGGATCTGGTGCTTTCTACCGGTCAGAAGGCGGATCTCCAGCAGGCTGTACAGCCGGGTCTCCCGGAGCACCTTGTACGCGGTTTGGGAGAATTTCCCGTTCCGGGTGTCGCCGGTGGAATGCACGACATAGGCGCTGTTTTCGGTGAGGTAGGAGCTGATGGTCCCCTCTTTCTCCACCATCTCGCCGTGAACCACCGCGAGATAGGTTTTTTCCGCCCCATCCCACTGGTCCTGCAAGGCGAACTTGGCCGTCTCGGTCTTGGCGAAGACGAGTACGCCCGACACCTCTCGGTCGAGCCGGTGTACGATGAATATGCGGTTGCGCGACTTGGCGTTGCCCTTGCGCACGTAGTCCGTCAGGGCGTGGAACAGCGTGCGGACCTTTTCCTTGTCCGTCCCCATGGTCAGCAGGCCCGCAGGCTTGCTCACCACCAGGATGTCGCGGTCCTCATGAAGGATCATCACCCCGCGCGGAAGGTGTCTGTTGGTAAAGGGTTCCATCAGCGGAGCCAACCTATGGACATAGACTCATCCTCTCTGGGGTCCGAACTCGAAAATGGGGGACGCCCGTCTTTGGTTCCTGCCAGGATCTCCACACGGCAGAAGTCGCATTGTACCAGAGCAGGCATTCCTTCCGGCCAAACGGCCCCGTTTACTTGCGGGACAAAGGTGCGGCGCCGCGCGGGCGGAAAAATACTTGCCGGATTACTTCTGCTGTCCTACAATGTTGCAGTAAGCGTCACAAAGAACCGGCACGGGCCGCATATTGCGGCATACCCGCCCGGCGGAAAGGCGGCGCCGTAAGAGCATACCCATTTGCACAGGAGCAGCATCATGAATAGAACCGCGCTTATCACGGGAATCACCGGACAGGACGGCGGATACCTGGCCAAACTCTTGCTAGGCAAGGGCTACCGGGTCTACGGACTCATGGAGCGCAGCACCCGCTACGCCTTCGCCAATCTGGACTATCTCGGCATCACCGGGGAGGTGGACTTTCTGGACGGCGACATGACCGACGAGGCGTCGCTCATCCAGGCGGTCAAGCAGGCCCGGCCCGACGAGATATACAACCTGGCCGCCCAGTCCTTTGTGGGCACCTCGTGGCGGCAACCCATCGTCAGCACCGAGGTGAACGCCGTCGGCGTGCTCCGGCTGCTGGAGACCATGCGTCACTTCGCGCCCACGGCGCGGTTCTACCAGGCGTCCACCTCGGAAATGTTCGGCAACAGCCACGAGGACGGCCTGCAAACGGAGAACACGCCTTTCCACCCCCGCAGCCCCTACGCCATCGCGAAACTGTACGCCTACTGGATTGTGAACAACTACAAGGAGAGCTACGGCCTCTTCTGCGCCAACGGCATCCTGTTCAACCACGAGTCGCCCATTCGCGGCAAGGAGTTCGTGACCCGCAAGATCACCGACGCCGTCGCCCGCATCAAGTTCGGCATGCTCGACCGCCTCGGGCTGGGCAATCTCGACAGCGAGCGCGACTGGGGCTTTGCCGGGGACTATGTGGACGCCATGTGGCGCATGCTCCAGCAGGACCAGCCCGGCAACTACATCATCTCCACCGGCGAGACCCATCCCATCCGCGATTTCCTGCGCCTGGCTTTTGCGCATGCGGGCATCACGGACTGGGAGAAGCACGTCTACATAGACCCCGTCTTCAAGCGTCCCGCCGAACTCCACAGTCTGCGCGGCAAATCCGACAAGGCCCGCACCGAACTCGGGTGGAAGCCCAAGGTCAGCTTCGAGGAACTCGTGAAGATGATGGTGGACGCGGACCTGGAGCGTGTCGCCAAGGAAAAGGCCGCACGCTGACTCCGATAGTGTCGCCGGCCTGTGCCAGCCGCCAACAGAAACCTGAACGTCCGCCCCATGGCTATACGTCCGTGTCCGTCCGTGCCGGTCCGTGTTCGTCCGTGCCAGGCGCCGATTGTGACAACCCCCGGCAGCGAAACGGGCTCTACCAAACCTTCAGCGAGATCTGCCCCGTTCCCGGACTCTCAAACGGCCCAGGCGCGGGATTCGTTTCGCTGCGCGGTTTACCGAAGAAGTCGGCGTCCACTTTCAGCGGCGTCCCGTCCGGGTTCTCGTAGGGCAGGTCGGGTATGACCGCCTTGCCGAGCAGCGCCGTGGTCACGAGCGAGCGTGACGCCGCTCCGCTCCAGCCGTTTTCCAGATTCATTTCGAGGTAGTAGCCGTCCGGCTTCTGCACCAACCGAACCGCTGGGTCCAGCTTGGTCTTCACTACGGGCGAGGGCTCTTTCTTGCACGCCTTGGCGCCGTTGAGGAAGACGTTGCCGTCCATGAAGACGGGCAGTTTAGCCTTCTCGTAATGCCGGAGGTCGCCGCGCTGGACAAAGAGGTTGTTGTAATATTTGTCGTCGCCGTTGGGGTTGTTGTGCATGCCGGCGAGCTCGGTGGAATGGGCCTTGTGGAAGGGCGTCAGGCGCTCGTCGAGGGTGTGCAGGTCGAACTTGCCCAGGAACAGGTTGTGGGCGTAGGCGCCGCCCTGCGACACGGACAGCAGCGAACCGGGCGACAGGAACAGGTTGTTGTCCACCAGGAAGGGGCCGTGGTCCACCTCGACGAAGAGATCGTGGGACAGGTTGTCATGGTAGAGGTTGCGGGTCACGCGGGCGCCCTGCGCCATCCAGTCGAGCCAGGTGCCCAGGCAGGTCCGGTAGATGTGGTTGCCGCTGATTTCCACGTCAATGGCGCCGTGGAACTTGATGCCCGCCATCTCCGCGCCCGTGAAGAAGCGGCGGATGTGGATGTCGTGAATCGTGTTGCCGGTGACCGTGCTGAACGAGCACCCCATGCTGCCGACGACGCCGGTCTGCTCGCAGTGGGAGATGGTGTTGTTGCGGACGATGTGGCCGCCAATGGTGTCTTTGTTCCAGCCGCGGGCAAGCGCGCGCTCGATGGTCTTCACGTAGCCCTCGGCCGTGTCGGCGGAGGTGTTGTCGAACTCGTCGCCGTGCTTGCCCAGCGCGACGCCGCAGCACACCGAGTGGCTGATGGTGTTGTTCTCGATAATCCAGCCTTTACTCCAGTGCGTGCCAATGAGGCCTATCTGCTCGGCCGTCGGCGGTGCCCACTGCGTGGCGGCCTGGCGCAGCGCGAAGCCGCGCACGGTGATATAGTTCATCCCGTCCTTTTCGGGGTAGAACACCGCCCTGCGGACGTTGATCTCGACAAGATGCTCGTTGGGGTTAACCCCCGGGAACTGCGCCCAGAGGGTCGTGCTCTGGTCGTCCACTTTCGCGTACCACAGCGGCGCGGCCGTGGCGGCGGCGGATTTGTTCCCCTTGAAGACCAGGCAAATGGTTTTGACGCCGCTTTGCGGCTTGATCTGTGCCTTGAATCCGGACCAGGACTGCCATCCGCCGGTGTTGGGCACCGCGCAGGCGCCGAGCAGTTCGCCGTCCGGGGCGTCCAGCCGGATCTCAACCGTGCCGCCGTCGGTCGCCGACGCGGCGCGAATCTCGAGCGCCGCCGTGTTCTCCTTGAAATCCATCCCCGTGTATTTCACCCAGTGCCCGTTTGCGATAAAGCCGATGCAGTCGCCGCCCTCCTCGCAGGGGGCGTTCTGTGTGCCGTTCTTCTCGGCAAAGCTGGTCGCGGCGGTCTTCGGGAATTCCGCCGCACCGCCCTGGGGGCGCAGCCATGCCACGTTCAGCAGGTATTCCTGTCCGGCCTGCCCAAGCCACTCCGGCGCCGAGTCCGCCGGGGCCAACGCCTCGTCCAGTTTCGCGGCCTCAATGAGCCAGTCGCCGTCGAGATAGACCGCGCCGGTGTGATGCTCCCGCCCCTTGCCGCTGAACCAGTCGCCGTGGATAAGGTCGCTGTAGGGATTGTAGTTGCCAAAGAGCGTGTTCGGCACCACCGCCTTCCACGTGTCGTGCTGCACCTTCTCCCAGCCGGTGACGGCCTCCGAGCCTTTGATCTCGACCTTCTCGCCCGGCGCGGCCTGGTAGACGATGCGTTTTGCGTCGGACTCGCCCCCGCGCGGCGGTTTCACCCACTCGCGGTAGACCCCCTCATGCACGGTGACCGTGTCGCCCGGCTGCGCAGCCTGCGCCGCCGCCGAAACGGTCTTGAAGGGCTTGTCGGCGCTGCCCGGATTGGCGTCGTCGCCTTTCAGCGAAACGTGATACTCCGCGGCAAGCACCGCCGGGGCAATCAGTGCCAGCAGGATGAATGTGCATGCTCTTTTCATCTTCTTCCCTTTCGTTCGCGTTTTGTCCATGTCTCAAACAGCACCCGTCAATTCCGTCATGCCCGCGCAAGCGGGCGTCCGCACCCGTCCCTTTCCGTCATGCCCGCGAAAGCGGGCATCCACGCCCCGCACAACGCCGGGCGCTATTTGGCGATGAGCACCGCATTGATGTGAAATTCGTTTCCCGTACTGTTCGGGTTCTTCTCATCAAGCAGCGTCACGCGCAGCGTGTGTTTGCCCGGTGCCAGGTCGCGCGCGACCAACTGGAACGGCGTATAGCCGCCCCAATCAGCGCTGAACCACGCATCCATCTTCACCGGCGGTTGGTCGTCCACCTGGGCTTGGGCGATGCCCATGGCACCCTTGATGCGGTAGAACAGGAGGCTGACGGACCTGCCCTCCACCGGGAATTCCAGCGTGCTGCCCGGCGCGGTTGCCTTCCAGCCCTTGCCGAAAAAGCCGCCAAACGCGGGGTCGGTGAAAACCTCCCATCCCTCGTTCTTCGTGGGCGTGATGGTGTCGGCGTTGTAGAAACCCGCGTTCTCAAAGAGGTTCGCGGTCATGGGTTCGGGCAGGGCGGGAATCGCAGGCAGGTCTTTGTCCGCCGGCAGGTTCTTGAACGCCTTGGCGCAGATGTTCGTCATGAACTGCGCGCAGTAGGCGTGGCCCCGGTCGTTGGGGTGTACCTCGTCGGCCTCGATGTCCGTCCAGGCTATCCGTTTTGCCTCAACCTCCGGCCAGAGCGCGTCGCGAAAGCTGGCCATGGGTAGGCCGTAATGTCTTCCGATTTCCGCGTGGGCCTGCTGGGTGTTGCCGCCCTTGTTGTCCATGGTGAAGAGCAGCATGACGGCGGGCCGGTTGGACTCTTTGAGGATGCGCCGCACCAGCCCCTCCAGCGTTTCTTTTGCCATGGGGTTGATGCCGTCGTTGACGGCGTACTCGACCATGACCACGTCGGGATGCCTGTCTAGCAGATGCGCCTGCACCCGGTGCGCGCCGAGGTCGGAGCAGAGATCGGAAGAGCGTCGTGTAGGGAAAGAGTGTAGATCTCGGTGGTC
>CALDSM010000062.1 GCA_937923585.1 uncultured bacterium | reverse complement strand
TTGAGCCGCTGGCTGAAGAACGCCATCGTGTCGTCCGGAAGCATCGGGGCAAGGCGAAGCGGCTCGGCCAGGCCCACATAGTCCAGCAGGCCGGGATGGGTGGCCGTATCCATGCGCGAGCGCAGTTCGACGCGGTCATCCAGAACGGACAGTGTCGTCAGCATCGGGTCGTCGGCTGTCTCTCCGCCGAACATCTTCTCAAACACGGCGATCTGCGCCTCGGCCATGGCCGCCGCCGCAGGCTGTGCCTTCGTGGCTGTGGCAATGAGCTGCCTAAGCACGGGAATAAAGTCGCGACCGTAAATCATCGCGACGATTTCGTTCGCATCGCCCGCCGGGCAGGCCGCCGTGCCGTAGCGGAAGGTGGCGGGCTGGGCCATGCGCGCGACGGCGGACTTGACCATGTCCAGGTCCGTGCCGATGACCAGGCGGTTGTCCTTGATGAAGTATCCTGCCGTGAGGGGGCCTTCATAGACGTTCAGTTTGACCCCGCCGACATCTTCGGTCTTCGGGCCCGTCATGTCGGGCGCAAGAGCCAGTGCGGCCGTGAGCATGCCCTCCGTTTTGGCGGCATCGAGCAGCGGCAGCGTGAGCACGAGTTTGAGGTCTTTCGGGTTGAAGTCCGGCAGGACCGGCGGGGTGCCCGGCGCCGCTTCCTGCAATGCCTTCGCGGCCGTTTCCGCAAAAGCGGTGAAGTTCATGAAGACGGCGCCGCTCTGGTCCGGGTCCACGCCGAGTGCCTTGAGCGCGTTGGCCGTGCCGCCTTCATACTGGATGCCCGCCTCGCCTGCCATCTCGCGCACGAAACCGTCCAGTTCCTCCTCCACGTTCAAATCATCTTTGAACGCCTTCTGTACGATGGGCAGCGTCTTTGTGAGCATGATGCTGAGCGGTGGCAAGCCAAGCGCCATCTGGGTCGTTTCTGGCATCAGCTGAAGGCTCGGCAGCGTTACCGGCGTCGGCCCGGGTTCTGTTGACGGCGGTTTTGTCGGCTCGGGCAGCTTCACCGGCTGCGGAGCGACCGCCGCGACTGGCGGCTTCGGAGCCTCCTTTGCCACGGTTGCCTGCGGCTGGGGAACAGCCGTCATGCCGGTGCCGCCCAGATCGAAGAAGTAATACAGGGCGCCCGCTGCCGCCCCCACCAGTACTAGCAGCAGCAAAAGGAACCGGGTGCGAGGTGTCATGGCTCAGATATCTCCTGTTTGGTGAACAAATGCCCGGAACGCCGTAGAATCCGAGTGCGGCAGACCGTTTGCCGCAACCGGTGGCGTTCATAATACGTCTAACCGGTCCGCCGCGCAAGTTCACTGACTGCACAATACGCTGCTTCAGTTTCGCTGAGGGCAGTCGGGGCAGCCGAGGCGGAGGCTCTATTGCCGCATGCGGGCGAGCCAGGACGGGGAATTCATGGCCGGCCCCCCCTCACCCAGACCACCCAGACCGATATTCTCTCGGACCCATCCTCACATGGCGGCGAAACAGGCGGCCCAGATTGCTCGGTTCGCCAGAGCGCTAATGCGGACGAGAAGGCGGCTTCTGCGATGCCGATACGAGAGCGCCGAAACAGTTAATTGCCCATTTGGGATTCATTAGCAGGAAGACCTCCATCATCTATCTTGACAGGGTTCCGCTTCGGTGCTAGTCTACGGTCATGCCCAGAGCAGCATGCACGGTGGTTCCGGAAACCCCTTACCACATCACCCGGCGGGGAGCCCAGAAAATGGGTGGCGGCCCTGTCTGCCTCCAATGAATAGGGCGACCCAGACATGTGTAGACGCTTGCGATGGCACACCCGCGAGGTTTTTGTGGACGCGCAGAATTCCAGAGCAGACAGCGCAAACAGAAGCGGCATAACGGCCAAAGGCTTTTCGCGGAGAGCAAAACTGGTTCTCGCCGTGCTGTTTTCTGTTCTTTGGCTTGGTCTGCTGGTTGTCGCGCTGGAAACATATTCCCGTTTGCGCGAAATGCGGTCCGAACGCCAAAACCCCTACATCATGGGGCGGAAGCCCATCGGTCCGCTGTCGCCAACGGGCACACCCATTGTCCTTGACAACTTTCATTGGGCCATTCAGCCACTTCCACCGCGCCATTCTGACGCTCTTTCTCCTGCCGTTGATTGTGCCGACACCGCGTGGCCCCAGTGCTTTTACTCCCTCAACGCGATGCAGCGCCATTTGGCCGCGGGTCACCATGACGCCATCGTCCTGGAATTGGACAAGGCCGGCAGACTGGTGGAGACTTGGGGTTTTCCCCTTGAAAAGGACTTCCTGACCCGCGCGGGGCGCGGCATAAGCGGCTACTTTTTGAAGTGGGCAGTCACCGCAAGTGGTTTCGACTCCGCTGTCTCGGCGGCATTGAGCGGAACCGTCACCGCCAAGCCACTTTCGCTCCCGTTGGTTGGTCTCCTTTGCGACGCGGAATTTCGCCCTATCCCGGCAACGGGCGGTATCTTCGTCTTTCTGCCCAATGCGCTTGCCGGTGCCAATGAGGAGTCACCACCTCCAGACTCCCCCTGGGAGGTGCCGTACTTCCGGTACAAGAAAGGTATTCCAAACCCGCACTGGGGAACGCCGGGCACCTGCTATCTTAATAATGCCGGTTTCCGGGGAAAGAACGTGACAATTCCAAAGCCTGCAGGCCGCTTTCGAATCGTCTGCGTTGGGGGATCAACCACCGAAGAAGGCCCCACCGACGACACCACGTACCCCGCGCTCCTGGAAAAGAAGCTCAATGCAGCGTTTCCGGAATACTCCATCGAAGTGGTTAATTGCGGAATTTCGGGCATGCACACCGCCTCCCACCTGATGCGATTCGCCGACTATTTGGCGCTGGAACCCGACCTCATTGTTCTGTACGAGGGGGTAAATGACGCAGCCTCCATCCTTCCCATTCATTGGCTGCTCTGTGATTCCCCGCTTTGGGCAAAGGCGGCATGTTGCAGCCATTTCTTACGGCTCCGGTACAATTCGCTTCTGTATAAGAACGAAGACAAACTCGAAAGCGATGTTCGGGCTTCCATACTTGATCGCTTTGCCCTCATGAGGCAGTGGGCGCTGGCAAACAAAGCCGAAATTGTGTTCTGCAGCGTCGCCAGCCCGCCCTACGCCGACCTTCCGCGAGAAGACCGCGAGTATTTGGCCTATCGAACCAGGGGTTTTGCCCTGGCCTCGCCGCCCACCTACCAAAAAATCATCGGCGCTGTCAATGCAGGCCTTCAAGAGCGTTCCACGAAAGACGGCTGGGGCTACATCCCCGTTGCGGAGAATTTCCATTTCGGACTCGGGTGTTTTGGCGACATGTGCCATATGTATCCTGAGTGGATCGACCGCAAGGCTGAGATTGTCTTCCAATGCCTGAAGCAGCGCATGCCTGAACTGTTGCGTCGGCGCCGCTGACCCAAAGCAAGCGCCACTCTTTTCAAACGTCCTCCACCCAGACCTGCAAGGCAGGCCCCCGCCGGCTCTGCCGGACGGGGCATGTCACAATACCTTGCGCAACGATGTCACCTTACGGGTCCAGTTCCAGCAAAGGCATCCTCCCAACGCGCCGAGTCGTGCAGTCTTCTGTTTGAGAAGAGACAGGCACACGGATACTTTCCCACTCTTGAATCCATCACACCCTCGAGAAGATGGCTCCACCCCCTTAACCGCGCGGACTGTAGTCGGGACAGCGTACGGCATTTGGCCTTTGGGGGCGATGGCAGGCGGAGGGATGGTCGTACCGGCAGTTGTCGCAGAGGAATTCAGTGGGACAGCGCAGGCGAAGCCACCATTGCCGGAGCCGGGCAAGCCAAGAGCGGAAATTCATGGCGTTCCCCTGAATGAAGGCGGCAGGATGCCGCTTCTCCGGGAATGCCGGGCAAGGCTTTGGAATGGGTTCATCGTGTCCTCCCATACCGGGAACGGTAGTCTTTGGGACTCATCATGACATGGCGTCGAAACAGGCGCCCAAGGTTGCTCGGGTCACTTATACCGACGCGCAGCCCGATGTCGGCCATGCTGAGACGGGTCCGCCGCAACAGCGCCTTAGCCTTTTCCGCGCGGAGCCGCCCCAAGTACTCTGAATAGGACACGCCGAAGCGCCGCTGGAGCCGGTGCGTGACGGCGCTGGGCGACACGCCGAGTGCCTGGGCCACCTCTGCCAAGGTCACCTTCTCCGCTATTCGGGGCAGCAGGATGCGGTTCAATTCCGCGTAATCCACGCGGGATGGCGCAGAAGCAGCTTCGACCGGAGAATTTGGACCTTTCGAGTCGTCTTTTTCAGCCTTCTTGTTTATGTTCCCCAATTTTGGCCACAGGGCGGCATCAAGTACGCGCACAGCGGCATCCACGAGCGCCCGGTCAGAATCCAACTGGGTCGTCCTTCCGGCAAAATCGGCAAAGGCCGGCCATGCCTCCGAAAGGTCTGCGCCCGCACGGTGGCACACTTCCAACAACCGCGACACGGCCATGGACAGGGCACCACCGCGCCGAGCGGCCGTGGCGCGCGCCCCCGCCTCCTCAAGACAACCGCGAAGGTATTCCCGCAGCGGCCCATGGGCACCGCCGGATAGCGCAACCACAATTTCTTCATGAACCGGCCGTAATTCCGGTTTGGCTGCCCGCCGGAATGTCGGCTTCGCCCTCCCCTGCTGCGGTTCCGCATCCGAAAAAGCCAGCCGCTGCACCTCCCGATCCAGCGCCTCCGCCGTCCACTCTGCCACCGCTGTCACGGCACCCTTCGGCGTGCGGTGTACATCGTCCAACGGGAAGGGTAGTTCGGTGATTTCCTCGCGCAACAGTTCGGAAAGACCGGCGCGCGCGCTGGTCTCCAGACCCTGCGCCTCGCCTGCCGGACAGTACGGCCCAAAGGTCAACACCACGCCCGGAAGCATTTTCGGGGAGATGCACACCACGCCGAGGCCCATGTGGCAGGGGACCGCATTGGGAACATCCTGACTGAGCGCAAGGATGGACCCCGTGCGCCGGGATTGGCGGCAGGCCCGTTCTCCGGCGGGGGTCTCGTTCACGTGGGAACAGGCCTTGCAGCGGCCCCAACTGGCAATCAGCGCCCCCTCCCGGTTGTCCGCGAAGGGATGCACGCTCAGCGGCACACCCGCGCTGCGCGCGGCGCGTTCCAGAATGCGGCGCACCGGCGGGAGATCAAAGAATTCCGGCCCCGGACTCATCCATGTACCTCAAAGAGGCGCGAACTGCCGTCCGGGGGGGCGACCACGATCTCGACCGGATGCCCCGGCAGGGCTTCCCGTGCCAGGCGCGCCGCCAGTTCGGGCAGGTTGTTTTCGCGGCTGAGATGCACCAGCACCACCAGTTGCAGCGCGTTGTGGGCCAGTTCGGACAGCAGTTTGCAGGCGTCGTGATTGGAAAGATGGCCGCTGCGGCTGCTGATCCGCTGCTGTATCTTGGGCGGATAGGAGCCGGTGCGTAGCATGTGCGGGCAATAGTTCGATTCGAGCACAATCGCCTGACAATTGGCCAGCCGGGTGCGCACCAGATGGGACGGGTGTCCGAAATCCGTGGCAAAGCCCAGTTTCACCGAAGCGTTGGTCACGGTGTAGCTGACGGGGTCGGCCGCGTCATGGGCGATGGAGAAGCTGGAAATGCTGAGGCCACCCAGGCACACCCCCTCCCCGGCCTCAAAGGTTTCCAGCGGGTCAATCCGGCCAATCGTCGGCGGCAGCGACGCGCGGGTACCCTCTGTCATGAAGACCGGCACCCCATATTTGCGCGAAAGCACGCCCACACCATTCACGTGGTCACCGTGCTCATGGGTGACGAACACCCCCTTCAAGTCAGAGGGGCATAAGCCGACCAAGCCAAGGCGTTCCTCCAACCGTTTGAGGCTAAGCCCGTTATCAATGAGAAAGGCGCTGGCCCCGTCGGTCACCAACGTGGCATTTCCGCTGCTTCCACTCCCCAGCAGGGCAAATCTTATCATGACGACGCCCCACGGAGGACCAACTGAGGGTATGAATTCATGGACAAAAGTATAGCAAAGGTCTGCCTTTCGGAGACACTGTTGATTTTGTTTTTGTGCCGTGATATAACGGCATGCTATTTGCTTATGAGGTAATGGAAGTATGTTGCGACTCGAGCACCAAGTTGTACAGCGCCAAGAGCAGCGCCTGATTCTGACCCAGCAGCAGATACTGGGCCTCAATCTATTGCAAATGAACAACTTGGAGCTTGAGGAGTACCTCGCCGCCGAGGTGGAACAGAATCCACTGCTCGAACTGGTCCCCCCCGAGGACGGCTTGCCCCTTGCCGCGGCCAAGGCGGATGTGGACACGAACGATGCGAGTTTTGCCGAAGAAGTGGAGGCCAACATTCTCTCCCGCGACGGGGAGGTGCCCGATGCCGACCGTGTCAGGGACTTGGAATTCCGTGACACGTCCTCCGAATCCTTTGGCTCCGCCGATGACCGCTACCGGGAAGGCCGCGACCTGAGCGTCAATCCCGACCTCTTCGGAGCCTGGGAATATCGTATGGATTCGGTGACCGGGGAGGAAAGCCTCCAAGCGCATCTGCTCAGCCAGTTGCGGAGCACGGTGCGTGATCCGAAGGATTTGCCGGCCGGAGAAGCCGTCATTCTGGCGCTGGATGACGATGGCTATTTTCGGGGCGACCTCCATGAACTTGCCCTCGAAGTCCAGATTGACCACACGCGGCTCCAGCGCATGCTTGCCCTGGTAAAGACTTTTGATCCCAGCGGCGTGGGCGCCGCCGACCTGCGGGAGTGCCTGCTTCTGCAAATCGAGTCGGAGTTCCCGGGAGACACGAAACTGTGCACTTTGGTCTCCTCCCATCTGGAAGACCTGGCAAACCGGCGCATTCCCCTGATCGCGCGGGCCCTGCGCATCTCTGAAAAGGAGGCAGAGGGACTGGCGGAGCGGGTGGCCATGCTGGAACCCCGCCCGGGCCGCCGCTTCTCCACCGGCCCCAGCCTTGCGGTCACGCCGGCAGTC
>CALDSM010000061.1 GCA_937923585.1 uncultured bacterium | reverse complement strand
CGCGAACTGGTTCGTTCAGGGTGCCGAAACACACGACGGCATTGACGCCTCCCGGAGCGGGGACATCGGCGACAACGGGCTGTCAACCCTGTCCACTTCGGTTACCGGTCCCGTTGACATCAGTTTTTGGTGGAAGGCGGACTGCGAGGAAGGCTATGACTTCCTCACCTTCTATGTGGACGGTGTGGAGGTCTTCAAGATATCCGGCGCGGTGGACTGGACTCAGGAGACCCATGCGCTGGGGTCGGGAACCCACACACTGGCGTGGGCCTACACCAAGGACGGGTCGCTCTCCGAAGGGGACGATGCGGGCTGGGTGGACCAGTTCCAGGCCGGAGACACCACCCCGCCGACGGGAACCATCGTTATCAACAACAACCGCTCCGCGACCAACAACCGGAATGTCACCCTTGCGCTGAACTGGAATGACGGTGCAGAGGGGTCCGGCGTGGCGCGCATGCGTTTCAGCGACGACGGCGCAACCTGGACCGCCTGGGAGTCGCTGGCTTCCACACGTGCGCACACGCTGCCCGCGGGAGCGGACGGTCACAGGACCGTCCGGGTCCAGTATCTTGACAAGGCGAACAACCGTTCCGCAACGTATGCCGATTACATCCGGCTGGACACCGCCCCGCCAACGGGCAGCATCATCATCAACGGCGGCGCGGCCACCACGGCCAGCCGGGTGGTGTCGCTGGGGCTCACCTGGGCGGACGGCGCGGGGGCCCAGGTGTCGCGGATGCGTTTCAGCGATGATGGCGCGCACTGGACCGCTTGGATGCCCCAGCAAACGCCCCACGCCCATACGCTTCCGGGACCGGTTGGTTACAACACGGTCCGGGTCCAGTATCTCGACGGCGCGGGAAACTATTCCGCCGTGCACAACGACTACATCAAACTCGTGGCCCCTTAAGCGGCGGCAGGAAGAACGTGGGAGCGCACTCGCGGGGTGATTTCCTGTGTGCTGTCGCTTTGCTGCCATGCCGTCTTGTAATGGTCATTCCGCTCACCGATAATGGTTCTTTCAATCCAGGCACCGTGTGCCGGTGAACCGGATTCCACTTGGCCGTGCGCCCCGGAAATGTGAAAGGAATGACTGCGATGATCATTGCGATGGCGGGCCTGCTGACGCTGACTCCCCTTTTCGCCGCAACCGCCGAGCCGCCGGCACCGTACGGCGTGGTCCCCTGCGAACGGCATTTGAAATGGCATGAAACGGAGTTCTACGGGTTCATCCATTTCACCACCAACACCTTCACCGACAAGGAATGGGGCTACGGCGACGAGTCGCCGTCGGTGTTCAACCCGACGGACTTCAACGCCGACCAGATTGTCGGGGCCGCGAAGGCCGCCGGCATGAAGGGGTTGGTGCTGACCTGCAAACACCACGATGGGTTCTGCCTGTGGCCCTCGAAACACACGGACCATTCCGTCGAGAAGAGTCCCTGGCGCGACGGCAAGGGCGACGTGGTGCGCGAGATCTCCGATGCCTGCCGGAAGCACGGCCTCCAGTTCGGCGTGTATCTCTCGCCGTGGGACCGCAACCATCCCCGTTACGGATTCCCCGAATACGTGGACTACTACCGCAACCAGCTTCGCGAACTGCTCACGAATTACGGTCCCGTCTTCGAGGTTTGGTTTGACGGGGCGAACGGCGGCGACGGCTACTACGGCGGCGCGCGGGAAAAGCGCCAGATTGACGGTTCCACCTATTACGGCTGGGAGGAGACCCGGAAAATCGTGCGCGAACTTCAACCCGGCGCGGTGATGTTTGGCGACATCGGCGATGTGCGCTGGATCGGCAACGAGAGCAGCTATGCGGGCGACCCCTGCTGGGCCACCTACACGCCCCATGGGAAGGACGGCAAGGAACCGGCGCCCGGACAGACGGTCTATCAGGAGGGGGAAAACGGCACGCGCAACGGGGAATTCTGGATGCCCGCCGAGGTGGACGTTTCCATCCGGCCGGGGTGGTTCTATCACGCCAAGGAGGACAAGAAGGTCCGCACGCCCGACAACCTCATGAAGATCTATTTTGAGTCCGTCGGGCGCGGCGCGAACCTCATTCTCAACCTGCCGCCGGACCGCACCGGTCAGATCCACGGGATTGACCTTGCCTCGCTCAAGGAGTTTGGAGGTCGCCTGGAAGCAACCTTCGGCACCGACCTTGCGAAGGACGCCAAGGCCGAAGCCAGCAACATTCGCGGCAACGACGCCCAATACGCTGCGGCACGCGTCAATGACGGCGACCGCAACACCTACTGGTGCAGCGACGATGCACAATTGACGCCGGAACTCGTCTTGGAATTGGGCAAGAAGGCGACTTTCAACGTCGTCAGTCTGCGCGAATGTCTGCCGCTGGGCCTGCGCGTGGACGACTGGGCGCTCGACCAGTGGGACGGCGTCGCATGGAAGGAATTCGCCAAGGGAACGGGCATCGGCAGCCGCCGACTGTGGCGCGGTGACGATGTGAGCACGGACAAGGTACGCCTGCGCATCGCCAAGGCGGCGGCGTGTCCGGCCATCAGCGAGTTCGCGCTGCATCTTGAGGCCAAATGAGCCGAAGGACAGCCGCCGGTTGGGGACTCCTTCCGCATCGCCCGCCATCCGCGGAGAACTGAAGCGGGTAGCATGTCCGGGCCGTTACTGGGCCGGGTTCCTCACCCGGCAGTGCCCACAATGCCGCGCAGGAACTCGACGCTTTGGCGGATGTTGTCGTCGGCGCCGTAGCATTCGAGGGATACCACGCCGTCCCAGCCGGTTTCCTGGAGGAAGCTGAGGCAGTTGCGGATGTTGTCCGCGTTGACGCCGCCGCCGATGGGAACCTCGCTGCATGCGATGCCAGTCTCTTCACCGCGGACGGCGGCGGCTAGGCCGGCGCTGACGTCTTTTATATGGCAGTGGGAAACCCAGGGCCGCAGGATCTTGAGGTATTCGAGCGGGTCATGGCTGGCGATGAAGCTGTTGCCGGTGTCGAAGTTGCAGCGGAGCCATTCGGAGTCGAAGTGTTTGAACAGGCGCTGCATGAAGTCGGGGTCATTGGTATAGGGCCCGTGGGGCTCAACGTTGATGATAACCTGGTAGTCCTCGGCCCAGGAAAGCACCTGGCGGTAGTTGTCGCAGGTGATGCGGAAGACCTCCTCTCGGGTGTAGCCCTCAATTTCCGAAGCCCCGTCCACGGTGTCCACCATGTGACAGTCCAGTTCCGCGGCGAAGCGGATGGACTGCTGGACGTACTGCACGCCGAAGGCGGAGCCTTCGGGGCCCATGAAGGGATAGGAGCCGTCAATCTGGGAGATGACCAGGCCCTTGCTGTCACAGTAACGCTTGAGTGCGCGGGGGTTGGACTGAAGCGAGATGCCGGGCTCGTAGCCCATGGCCTGGATAAAGTACTGGCCGTGGATGGCGGCGAATTCGAGGTGCTTCAGCCCGTACTTGACGGCCGTCTCCGCAGCCTGCCTGAAACTGCCGCTGAGCGGCCGCCAGTTGTCGGTGTGCATGCCCAGTTCGATCATGATGCTCTCCTCCGCGGGTTGGGTTGGTCCAATGCTTCAATTCTTTGCGAAACGCCGGGGCTTCGCCCTCGGGGAAAAGCATAGCAGATCGAACGGGAAAATGGGTTTCGCCTGCGCCTTTCAGGCCACGGCGCGGCAGGCCCGTCCATGTCCCGGGGCAAGGCACGGCAGGGGAGACAAAAGAAGTGACAACGGCTGGGATAACTTGGCTTTTCGGCTTTCCCTTTTTGGAACCCATGTGAATTACTGCACACCTGCGCGCTTCGCCGCGGCAGGAAACCCTTTCATCCGTCCCATTTTCCGCGGTTCAGTCCAACGGGTGTCGAAGGCTTCACATCCCTTGCACCTCTTCCAGGATTGTTGAAATCCGCTGCATGCTGCGAAAACACCGTCTTTTCGACGGTGGTCAGGAGGGTGGCATGGGCTTTGCTATTACCTCGCGACATCAATAGAAAGAGGCACGCCATGCTCACTATCGTCCGGGACAGGCATTACATCTCTTTCACGCTTGACCCTGACGTGTTCGTCATCCCTCCGGCGGTTCACTGGTTCAGGGACCTGGCATCCCAATGGGGCGTTGACAATGCGGACCGGCTTTCGGCGGAACTGGGAGAAGTGCTGTTAAATGCCGTTGCCATGCGGGAGCCCCGGGACGTGTCTGCTGAAATGCGCTGCCGGGTCGAGCGCATTTCCGGGGGGCACTTCATGATCACCGTGGAGGAGGATGCCCATGGTTCCCGGTGCGGCCATGCCGCCGCACAAAACACGCCCGAGAGAATCCGTCAGTGCATCGGGACCGGGATTCGCCGAGTCTTCCGGGACGCGCATCTCAACGCGCGGGACGGACGAATGACGAAGGTGGTCGCCGCGCCGGGGACAGTGGCCGATGCGCAGCCGACAGCACGGGGACGGGTGACAATATTCGAGCGAAGCACAGCAGCCGTCAGCGGACGAAACGGTCATGAAGGAGACGGAATTCATGATTAGGACAAACGGTACTCCCGCATCGGACGCCAGTGGCGTGCCTTTACCCTTTCCGGACAAGAACAACATGGCCACGGGTTGGCGGCGACGTTGGGCGGTCGTCCTCTCGGGCGGGTCGGGCAGGCGGATGCAGCCGCTGATCACGGAATGGCTGGGCGTGGACCGGCCCAAGCAGTACTGCACTTTCGTGGGGGGGCGTTCCATGATCCAGCACACGATTGATCGGGCGTGTTCGGTCGTCAGTCCGAAGAACGTGGTGACCATCATCGGGCAGGGGCACCAGAAACACCTGGCGGCGGCGCTGCGCAGACGCCTGCCGGGCCGGCTGATAGAGCAGCCGCGCGACGCGGGTACGGCGGCGGGGGTGTTTCTGACCGCCACCCATGTGCTGCTGAACGATCCCGAGGCGACACTGCTTCTGTTTCCGGCGGACCACTTTGTGCATCCGGAGAAGGCCTTCTGCCAGTTGGCGGGCCGCGCGGCGGATCTTGCCGACCTGCACCCGGACCGGATTGTGCTGGTCGGGGCGGTGCCGGACTGCCCGGAGACGGACTACGGCTGGATCGGGCCCGACACGGACGGAGACCCGGCAAGCCCGCACGCCGCGATGCTGGGCGCGGTAAA
>CALDSM010000060.1 GCA_937923585.1 uncultured bacterium | reverse complement strand
TACGAGATCTGATCGTGACTGGAGTTCAGACGTGTGCTCTTCCGATCTATAAGCCCTTCCTTCTTCCAGTGAATTAGGTCGTCCGACGTGGCCAGGCCCGTGCGGTAGCCGATGCCGTCAAAGCCGATGTGGACGAGGTGGTACCGGCCTTCATGGAAGAATGCGAAGGGACAGTCAATGGCCAGTGCATCATAAGCCCCCGGCTCATAGGAGGGTGCCAGCACGAGTTCGGGATGCTTTTGGGGTGTGCGCACCCGTACCAGCAGTTTCGCGTCCGAATCTTCCGCGCCGCGCCCCAGCGCCGCCGCGCCAAAAACCACAGCACCCGCCGCTAGGAAACTGCGGCGGGTGCAGATGTTACCGTAATCAGACAAAACATTCATGATGATGCTCCCACGTTTGCCCCAGTTTAAGGGGTGCGCGGAAAGCGGTCAAGTCAGCAGAAACAACGAGGACTCACACGCGCTCGACGTAGTCGCCGGTGCGGGTGTCCACCTTCACATTGTCGCCCTCGTTGATGAACAGCGGCACCTGGATGGTGGCGCCCGTTTCGAGGGTGGCGGGCTTGGTCGCTCCCGAGGAGCGGTCGCCCTGGATGCCGGGGTCGGACTTGGTCACCGTGAACACGATGTGCGGCGGCAGTTTGACGTTGATCACGTTGTCGCGGTGGAACACCAGCGTGACATTGTTGTTTTCCTTCATCCACTTGGCCGCATCGCCGATGACCTTGGGGCTGACGGCCAGCTGCTCGAAGGTCTCGTTGTCCATGAAGTGGAAGAGATCGCCGTCGTTGTAGAGGTACTGCCAGGGCCGCTCCTCGATGCGGGCCTCCTCGAATTTTTCGCCGGAGCGGTAGGTCTGCTCCAGCACACGGCCGGTGAGCACGTTTTTGAACCGGGTGCGCACGAAGGCGCCGCCCTTGCCCGGCTTCACATGCTGGAATTCCACGATTTCCATCAGGTTGCCGTCCATTTCCACCACCACGCCGTTTCTGAAGTCTGCCGTTGAAATCATTTTCCGATCACCTGTAAGTCTTTTGAAATGCCTGCTGTCAGTACGTCACAACCGTTGTCCGTCACCACCGCGAGGTCCTCAATCCGCACCCCGCCCTGGCCGGGCAGGTAAATGCCCGGCTCGACGGTGACGGCCATTCCGGCGGCAAGCACCGCCCTGGACATCGCGTTCAGCCGGGGATTCTCATGCACCTCGATTCCCACGCAGTGGCCGGTGCCGTGGCCGAACCGGGCGCCGAACCCGGCGCGCGAGATGAGGTTCCGCGCGAGCGCGTCCACCTCGGACGCATTCGCACCGGCGCGCAGCGCGGACAGTGCCGCCTGTTGCGCCTGCTGGACGCAAAGGTAGATCTCCTCGGCCCAAGCACCGGGAATCCTACCGAAAAAGAAGGTTCTAGTCAAGTCGGAGCAGTATCCGTCCACCACGCAGCCGCAGTCTATGAGCACAATGTCACCCGATTCCAGGGGCTTGTCGGTGGGCTCGCCGTGGGGCAGCGAACTGCGCGCGCCGAAGATCGCGATGGTGTCAAAGGAGGCGCGCTGCGCGCCGCGCCGCTTGAACTCATGCTCCAGAAGCGCCGCCGTTTCCCGCTCGGTGACCCCGGCCCGGAGCCCGTTTACCACCTCGGCGAGAGCCGATTCCGCGATTTGGCAGGCCGCGCGGATCTTGGCGATTTCACCGGCATCCTTGATTTGCCGCAGTTCCTCCACCAACCCCGGTGCCGGCGCGAGGGCAATGCCCGGCGCGGCGGCATGCACGGCCTGGTGCTGGCTGAACGTGAGGCGCTCGGGCTCGAACAGGGCGGAGCGGCCGTCCAGTCTGGACAGCCATTCCGCTACCCGCGCCTCCATCGTTCCGGTGATTTCCACGACCTCACAGGCCGAGGTCTGTGCCTGGGCCTGTTCGGTATAGCGGAAATCGCAAAGCAGCACGGCGCGGCCGGCCGTCACCAGAACGGCGGAGGTGGTGCCGCGAAAACCGGTGAGGTAGGCGTTGGTGGGCGGGTCAAGGCTGAAGAAGGCGTCCGCGCCGCGTTCAGCGAGACGCGCGCGCAGGGCCTTGATGCGGGTTTCCATGGGGCGGGGCCTCCTAATAGTCCAGGCCAAGCTGCCAGCGGCGGGCTTGCAGGTCCTCCGCTTCCTTCTTTACCCGGGCCGACTCCTGTACCAGTGCGTCAGCTTTGGCCGGGTCGCCCGCCTGCCGCTGCAGTTTGGCCAACTCCTCCAGCGTCCACGCAAGGTATGAACGGTAGGAGGGCACAAGCGGGCTGTAGTCCACAGCGGTTCGCGCGTGCCTCACGGCGTCCTCCATGACGGACATGGGGGCTTTCGGAACGTCAAACAGCGCCTGCCAGGCCAGTGACTCGGCGCACAGCTTGTGCATTTCGGCGCTGTGCGGGCTGCGCTCCAGCGCCTTCCGGACCCATTCGTGGTAGCCGGCAAACCAAGTCCTTCGGCGCTCGTCAAAGGGGTCGGGGCCCAGGGAACTCTTCGCCAGCATCTCGTACATCCGCCCGATATGCATGGCCAGCGACGGGTTGTGCGGAAACCTGCCGTCTATCGTCTCCATTTCCGTCTGCCAGCCGCAGAGGCCGTCAACGGCCGCCCATTGCGCCCAGCGCGGCTTGAGCAGCAGCATGACGGCGTCCATCGGGATCGGCTCCCCCGGATTCAGTTGCCGGTAGCCCCGCGGGCTGCCCTCGTCGGGCACAAAGAAGTTGGCTGTCTTGGCCCAGCGGTCCGGGTCGGGGTTGAGGTTAAGCGCCTCGCGGAAGTACATCTGCGGGGGCTTCTTGACCGCCTTGGGCGTGTTCCTGAGTTGGGCGTAGGCGTTCAGGTCGTCCAGGAAGAATCTGGCGGTGCGGACGCGCCGGTAGATTTCCTGATCATCCGTGGTGTTGGCAAAGACCAGCCGGCTCAGTGTCAGTTCCTGCACCCAAATGCGGAACACCACGCCTCCCGCCAAGGCTATCAAGACCAGCACGGCGCCCGCCAGCACGCGGTGCGCGGCAACCTTCGGCGCGTCGGCGTCGGCTGCGTTCGTTTCGGTCCCGCGCCAGCCAAGGCCCGCTCCAGCCAGCACCATTGCGGTCATGACCAGCGACGGATGGGAGAAGTTGATGTCTATGGCCGCGTGCAGGCAGAAAGCCAGCAGCCCCGCATGCAGGCCCAGCAGCCAGAGGCGGGTCCGGCGGTCGGGCGCGCGCAGCACGTTCAGCGCGCCGCCAACCACCAGCACCGTCCAAAACAGCGTGAACGGCACGCCCCCCGGAATGCCTGTCTCGCAGAAAGACTGAAGATAGCCCGAATGGGCCTCGCGCACGTCACCCGCGCCCAGATACTGGTAGTGCGCGTAGGCCACGCCAAATCCACCCGGCCCCACCCCTGTCAGCAGGTTGTCCTTCAGCATGGACAACGCCACACGCCAGTAGGTCAGGCGAATCCGGAACGAGGCAGGGTCCATCAGGTCATGGGTGGAGACCGCCTTGCCTTCCTGCGTCACTTTTGTGCTGCGCGGCCCTTCGTCGGACGTGGCGGTGCCGCCGGGCTGTGCCTCCTGCGCCCAGGCGTTGCCGGGCGTGGCCGCCTGCGACCAGCCCCATGCCAGGCCCGCCACCAGCAGAACGGCTGCCAGCGCCGGAAACAGGCGGCGCAGGCGGGTGTTCACCGTCTGCCCCCCCCACAGCAACAGCACCGCCCATGTGCCGGCCGCCGCCAGCGCCAGCCAGCCGCCGCGCGAGTAGGTGAGGATTATGGACACGCAAGCGAACGCCAGCCCCAGCGTCAGGCCCCATGCAGCCAGCGTGCGCCCGCAGTGCAGCAGCCCGCGTCGGAGCGACAGGAAGTGAACCCAAGCCGCCGGGGCCGTGCCCAGCACGGCCGAAACGACGAAGATTGTGCCAATCTGGAAGTACCACGGCGTGCCTGACCCGTCGTCCCGGTACACGGCGGGAAAATGCCACGCAAACATGACCAGCGCCGTCGAAACCAGCCACATGGCCAGTGCGGCCGCAGAGGCCGCCCGCGGCGACGCCGGCTGTTTCGCGGCCTTCGCCGTCTCGCGCAGCCGCTGCCAGGCCAGCCACGCGCCCACCGCCAGCACGGGAATCCCAAGCATCAGGTAGGCCGCCAGACTGTTCGGAAACAGCACCGAGCCAAAGGCGCGGTTGATGCTGAAGCGCCGCGCCAGTTCAGGGGTGATGGTGTCGGTGTGGAAAAACTCCTGCAGCACGGCCGGTTTGTGGATGATTTCTCGCAGAAACGGCAGCAGAAATTCGTAGTGCAGCAGGGCGAACAGCCCCTCAAGTCCCATGGAGACGCACACACTGCCCAGCAGGATGCCCAGGGAAAGCCGGCTGGTGACGCTGTTGATCGTAAGCACAAAGAGCATCAGATAGGAGAACCAGAGCAGCACCTGTCGGCAGGCCGAGTCAAATTCCCACGCGCGCGACAGCCCCAGCGCCGCAACCAGGAGCCAGAGCGTCAGCGGCGCGGCAAGGGCGAGACCGCGAATTCGCCCGCCGCGCAGAACCAGGCGCACCCCCCACAGGGCCGTGAGTGCGAAAACGGCGGTCACAAAACAGAGGTTGTCCGTGGGGAAGGTGTAGCCGTCCACCCAGGGCCGAAACACCACCAGTATGGCAATGCCGATGCTGGGATGAACGATGCCGCCCAGAATGATCGTCCCCATGCCCCAGGCCATGGTGGCGAGGTCAAAACCCGTTTCGGACACCATGGCGGGGTTGTACATTCCCATCAGGGAGGCAAGGGCCACCTTGACGGGGGCCAGCGCGCCGAACAATGCGGCGATGAACAGCATGGCGCCCAGCGCCGTGCAGCAGGCCGCCATCACCAGGGCGGTCCGGGGCGGGGCAAAATCGGCGGGCCATGCCGGGGGCGGCACCATTTCCACTGCGGCGGCCTGCTTCTTCCGGTCGTCCTTTGCCTTGCTCACGGTCGTCCTCCCCCGGTTCTGCCCACCCACATCAGCAGCACAATCAGCATGAATATGCCGCCGGTCTGGGCCAGCACAATCATGGTGCCCCAGGTGTCCAGTTGGGGCAACAGCGCGCCGTTCATGCCGACCAGCGCGCCCACCAGCAGGATGAACCCCACGGCGAGCGGCTTGGTCATGCCCAGCGCAACGAGCCGGTGCGAAAAGTGGCGCTTGTCGCCCAGAAAGATGGAGTCGCCGTTGCGCCAGCGGATGTAGATGACGCTGAACGTGTCAAACAGCGGCACGCTGAGCGCCAGCAGCGGCGCCGCCACGGCAATGCGCGATCCGCCATGGGTGCCCTCGACGTGGAAGGTGCCGACCAGCGCCACCGTGGCGAGAAAGTAGCCGTTGAACATGGCGCCGCAGTCGCCCATGAAGATGCGGGCGGGCGGGCGGTTGTGCCAGAGGAACCCCGCCACGGACCCGGCAAAGATGAGCAGCAGCAGCCGCACCATCTTCTCGTCCTCGATGGGCTGCACGCAGAGGAAGTAGGTGGCCGCGGCGATGATGGCCACCCCGCCGCTGAGCCCGTCCATGTTGTCCAGCAGGTTCATGCTGTTGATAATCAGCACGAGCCACAGCATGGTCACGAGGGAGGACGACCAGGGATCATTGAAGACAAACACTTTGGCGCGCATGCCGAACGCAACCACGGTGGCCGCGGTGACAATCTGCCCCAGCAGCTTCATTCGCGGACGCAGCACGTGCATGTCGTCCACCACGCCGAGCAGGAAGATCATCACCCCGCCCAGCAGGATGCCGGTCATCTTCCAGCCGCCGTCCTCGCCGAGAAAGCCGAGCATCTCCCGTTCGAGATAGTTCATGCCCAGTTCATGGGTGAAGAAGGCGACGGCGAAATATCCCAGCACCATGAAATAGAAGGTACAGAAGATGGCCGCGCCGCCCAGCAGCGGCGTGGGCGCGGCGTGCGCCTTGCGGCCGACGGGCTGGTCGAGGATGTTCCAGCGCAGCGCCAGCCGGCGCATGGCCTCGGTGAGCCCGAGCGACAGCATTGTGGACGCGCCCAGCAGCAGCGCGTACAGCACATAATCGTTAATCCGCATTCAAGCCTTTCATGACAACGGCTTCCCGGTACAGTTCAAATTCAGTCCGGGCCACGGCCTCCACGTCAAACTCGGCGCGCACCCGATCGCGGGCGCGCACGCCCAGCGCTTCGCGGTGGGCCGGATCGGCCAGCAGCGCATTGACGGCTCCGGCGAACGCCGCCGGATCGCGCGGCGGCACATTCACGCCCGTCACCCCGTCCAGGTTCGCGTATTCAACACCGGTGCCCAGCTTCGTGGCCACCACCGGCTTGCCGCAGGCGTGCGCCTCCAGTATGGACAGGCCGAAGGCCTCGCTGCGCTCGACCGACGGAAACGCGAACACGGCGCAGCCGTGGATGTGCGCCACCAGGTCCTCATGGCTCAGCGAGCCGGGAAACGCGATGTCCACGCCCAGTCTCTTCGCCAATGCCATGGCCGGGGCCCGCTCGGGCCCGTCGCCCGACATCACCACTTTGGCGCGAATCGCCTTTGCCGCCTCCACCAGCACGGGCAGCCCCTTGTAATAACGGTGCCTGCCGGAAAAGAGCACATAGTCGGGACCGTATGCCTCACGCAATGCCGCCACACGCGCCGGATCGGGCGCGTCAAACTCCTGCGTCACAATGCCCAGCGGCACCACCCGGCACAATTCGCGCACCTGCGAAAGCATCGGGGAAGTGTCCACGTAGGCCTGTGAAGTGGGGAGAATCATAGCACTTCGCTGAAGGAATTGCATCAGCACGGGCGCGTAGAGGCGCATGGCCGAGGCCTGCCGCACCACGTCGCTGTGGTAGCGCACGACCACCGCGCCGCGCGGCCGCGCTACCAGCGCGGCCACCTCCGCCGTGGGGTTCGGCGAATGCACCACCACCACGTCCGCCTTGCTGCGCCAGATGCGCCAGGGAAAGGACGGCGCCAGCGGCGCGCCCTGCAGACGGCCCCACTCGCCCGCCTCCGTAACGCGGGTTCCGTCGCGGTCCACCATGCGCGTCCGCCACGACTGGCTGCACGTCAGCGCCTCCACCTCGGCCCACTGCCGCTGGAAGCGGCACATGAGCGCCATGTGCCGCTCCACCCCGCCATGCACCGGCGGGTCAAAGTCCTTGTATACGTGCAGAATCTTCAACGGGCGTGCCCTTTGGGTACGGCGGCCGAGCCGCCGCTTTCCCTGCAGAAGCCAAGCGCCCGCAAACCCGCCGTGGCATGGCCACGGCGAAGAAAAGCGGCGGCATGGCCACTGCACTCCATAATAACGCCATTAAGGCCCTCCACTGTAATTGGATAGGCGGGGCTCCGGTTTTCTGTCAGGGGGGCGTTAGCGATTCTCAGGTTGCGGTGTGCCGGTAGTCAAGTTGATGCTATCCAATCCAACGTAGACGCCTGGCACATAGCGGTACATGAATGATTCCTCGGGAGTCCGACCGGAGAATGCCTGCCAGCCCAGGCCCGGGACATCGTGCCTGAAGCAATCCTTTCCTGGGGAGCGACCATCATTAATTGGCGTCCCGAACGGTACCCCGAGCGCATCATAGTTAAACATGCTGTCCGGAACGTCGACGCCAAAATGTACGTCTTGAAATAGGACGGATTGCTCCTCAACAGTCCAACGCACATTGTACTGGCCCGACCAGTGATAATGAAAATGGTAGGAGGACGTTAGAATCCAGAAGCCTGAATAATCTTGAGAGGGTTCGTAATGGGCTTGATATTCTGATTCTGCACGAGGTGACGCAAGTTGTCCTCGATCATAAACGGCGCCATTATGTCTGACAATGGCAAAATTCTGCTCAACCGCGAACCATATTTGAACCTTGGATACATACCAATCTCCGTCGTTCAAGGTATATCTACGGACGAAGGTTACGCAGATACATGGAACGCAGTTGAGTTCGCAAAGTTCAAGCTGGAATTGCTTCCCAAGGGTTATCATGTCTCGCCAGGTATCATATGGAAGTTCAGTTTCGTCGGCGGCGTAGAGAAGCCGTGGATCGAAGTGGTGCAGAAATGCGCTCAAATTCGACGCGCGAGAAAAGGGCTCGCTCAAATAGGCTCTCTTATCGATGCAGTTGAATGATATGCTCACCTTTCCATTGGTGCACGTTCGCACCGTTCCTTTGGGGTCTCTCGGTTCGATACCGGCCAATTCGCCTATGTTGGTGTCGAATCGGAGGTTCTCCCCATTGGTGTACCAGCACACATCCATGGTATTGCCCGTATACCAAAGCAAGTCATCATGCTCGTACTGCGAGGAGCCCCTTGCCTCAATGTGTGCTTTGCCGGTGGAATGCCCAAGAAGTTCGATCTGCTGCTTTAGGGCCGCCTCAGATGCCTGAATTACTTCTGCGAAAGTGGGCAACGAAGCTGCAGCAGCGGTTTCTGCGAAGGTGGAACACGCCAACGCCAGCATCAATGCAGCACCCCCCAAGGATAGATGCTCGAATGGTCGCCTCATGCTTTTGGCTCCTTCAGTGGTCTATCATCCCATAGACCAGCAGACGAGGTCCAAGGGTCCCCAAGACATACGGCTATTCGCCTTTCACCTCCAGCAAAACCACATGACGCGTCTTTGTTCATTGGACGAAGTGCAAGCATGCATGGTTTCATTCTCAGCGTGACTCGGGCGAGCATGGACGATGCATGTCTATGCCCATGCTATACTCGAATCCATCGCCTCCCGGGCGGGCCGGGCGGGCTGTACGGATGGGTGGAATCATGAGGCGAAAGAAGACGGTCTTGGTGATTGTGGCGCATGCCGACGACATGGAGTTCATGGCGGCCGGGACCGTGGCCCGGTTTGTGGACGAACTGGGTTATGACGTGTATGAGTACATCCTCACGGACAACTCGCGCGGCTCGTACCGCCTGTCGCGGGAGGAACTGGTCCGCGTGTCTGCCGAGGAGGCCATTGCGGCGGGGCAGATTCTGGGCCTGCGCCAGGTGCGATTGGAGGGCTATCCCGACGGTGAACTGGACCGGGTGGAGTCTTACGTGCTGCGCGGCAAGGTGATGGCGATGATCCGCGAGGTCAAGGCGGACATCGTGATGGGTTGGGACCCCTTCGCGCCCTACGAGGATCATCCCGACCACCGCGCCGCGGCCATGGCCACGCTGGAAGCGGCGGCATTCGCATCCAATCCGCTGTTCCACCCGGAGCACGCGCACGGGCCGCACATGGTTACGGAGGCATACTGGTTTGCCAAGGTGCCGCACAACGCCGGACTGTTTGTGGACATCTCGACCGTGATGGAGAAGAAGGTGGCGGCGCTGCTCGCGCACGACTGCCAGATGGTGCTGACGGTGGACGCGCTGACAAAAGAGGCTGCGGCGCTGGGTGTGGATTTGCCCATGCTTCGAGACACGGAAGGCAGCATGCACCGGCAGATCATTGAAACGGGTATACGGGACCACTGCGCGAAAACGGGCCAGACTGCGGGCATGGCCTTTGCTGAACAGTTCCGTTATGAGAAGCTGGGAATGCTGGACCAGTTGCTGGGCACCCGTTTCATCGAGCCGGATTTTGGGTGAGTGCGGGACAGCCGCCCCCAGCTGTCAAAACCTGGTTATTCGCCCCCGGGCTGACAGGTGGGGCGCCTGTCCCACATCTGCCATCCAAGCATCCGCTCAGAATTCCGGGTGAAACACCTTGATCCCGTAGAAGCACAGGGCGGAGACGGCGGCGGAGGCGGGGATGGTAATGATCCACGCCCACATGATTCGGCGCGCGACGCCCCACTTGATGCCGGACAGTTTCTTCGTTGCGCCGACGCCGATGATGGCGCCGGTGATGGTGTGGGTGGTGGACACCGGAATGCCGAGATGGGTGGCGAAGAACAGGGTGATTGAGCCGCCCAGTTCGGCGCTGAACCCGCTGTAGGGGCGCAGCTTGGTGATGCGCATGGCCATGGTCTTCACAATGCGCCAGCCGCCCATGGCGGTGCCGGCGGCCATGGCGATGCCGCAGAGGATCACAATCCAGGCGGTGTTGGGGTGAAGCAGCGACAGTTCCGTGTCGGGCTCCACCATGCCTGCGGCCACCAGCAGCGCCAGGATGATGCCCATGGTCTTCTGCGCGTCGTTGCCGCCGTGTCCCAGCGACCACAGCGCGGCGGAGCACAGCTGCAGCTTGCGGAAGAGCCGGTCCACCTTCCGCGGATGGGACTTGCACAGGATCCAGTAGAGGCAGACCATCACCACGTAGGCCACGGCAAAGCCGATCAGCGGGGCGAGGGGGATGAACTCCAGCGTGCGGGTGACTTTGGACCATTCGATCACGGGCATGCCCTTGTGCGCGATGCCCGCGCCCACCAGTCCACCAATGAGCGCGTGGGAGGAGCTGGTGGGCATGGCCCACCACCAGGTGAGCAGGTCCCAGACAATGGCGCCGAGGAGCCCCGCCAGCACGACGTAGACGAACGCCGGGTCGCCGGGGTCAATGCGGACGATGCTCTTGATCGTGTGGGCCACCTGGGGCTTGAAGATCAGCACGGCGGCAAAGTTGAAGAAGGCCGCCCACAGCACGGCCTGGCGCGGCGACAGCACGCGGGTGGACACCACGGTGGCAATGGAGTTGGCGGCGTCGTGAAACCCGTTGATGACATCGAAGGCCAGGGCCACGAGAACCGTGATTCCCACAATTATCCAGACCGAGAGGGGAATCATGGATCAGGACGCCTCGATCACGATGCTCTGGATGATGGAGGCGACGGCCTCGCAGCGGTCCGTGGCCTTCTCCAGGCGCTCGTACAGTTCCTTCCACTTGATGAGCGCAATCGGGTCGGTCTCCTCCTTGAACAGTTTGGCGAGGGCGTTGCGCATGATGTTGTCGCCCTCGTTCTCCAGTTCGTACAGCCTGCCGCAGTGCTGCTTGATCTCCTCGGCGTTCTTCATGTTGCGCAGGCCCGGCAGGGCAAGCTGGATTTCCTCGGTCGCCCGCACCAGCACCGCGGCGAGCGCCTGCGCCTCGGGGCGCGTCTCGGTGATCTCATAGAGCATGATGCGCGATGCGGTGGACTCAACCGAGTCCACGATGTCGTCCAGGCGCTGGATCAGTTTGTGTATGTCGGCCCGGTCAATGGGGGTGATGAAGGTCCGGTGCAGCGCGTCCATGCAGGCGCGCGTGATCTGGTCGGCCTCCTTCTCCAAATCCTTGATGCGCAGCGCCGGGGCCGTCATGCCGCCGTCCCCGGCAAGCATGACGTTCAGTTCCTGGCACGCCTTGAGGCAGAGGGCTGCGTGGCGCTCGAATAGATCGAAGTATCCCACCTCTTGGGGCAGCAGTTTGCGAAACATGGCTTCCTTCTGAACGGGTTATTATGGGGTTGGCCCCCCGTCCGTCTTGACCGGAAACGGACGCACTCTGGACCGGGCCAACAGACTGCCTGGCAGAACGTTCACCGTGATCTTAGCAGAACGCCCCGCTGGGTTTCACGCGCCCAAACCGGCTGTGCGCCGGGCCGCAGGATGACTGGGCGGTTTTCGCGCGCCGCGTTGACTCTTGTGTGTGCCGGCACGGGTTTGTGCAAAGCCCGAAGCACGGCGGCCAACGACAGAAGCAGGAAGGAGGACAAGGCCGGCTGGCCTGGTGCGCACGTCCTGCCCCCTCGGGTTCCTGCTCCCCGGTACTGGACGGGATGCAGCCACTTGACAAGGCCAAGGGTAATACATTACAATGATTATCATGTTAATGGAATATATGCACAGATGCCGATGTTGACTTGCCAACGGAATACAGGCACGGGATGATTTGAACGGCAGTTCGTGTTAGGCACGGACGGTGCTTGACGGGAGCAGAAGAGAGGACGCTCAAAGGGGAGCACGGCTCCCCCGAACCAAGGAGACTTGTGAAATGAACGTATATGCAGACAACAGTTTCTCCATTGGCCGCACGCCGCTGGTTCAGTTGAGCAAACTGACACAGGGCATCAAGGCGGCGCGGGTGCTGGCCAAGGTGGAAGGCCGCAACCCGGCGTATTCCGTGAAGTGCCGCATCGGGGCCAATATGGTCTGGGACGCGGAAAAGCGGGGTGCCTTGAAGCCCGGCGGGACGATTGTTGAGCCGACCTCGGGCAACACGGGCATAGCGCTTGCCTTTGTCGCGGCGTCCCGGGGCTACAAACTGGTGCTGACCATGCCCGAGACGATGAGCCTGGAGCGCCGGCAGATGCTTAAGGCGTTCGGCGCGGACCTTGTGCTCACGCCGGGGGCACTGGGCATGCCGGGCGCCATAGCGGAGGCCGAGAAGATTGCCGCGGAGAACCCCGAATATTTCCTGCCGCAGCAGTTTAAGAACCCGGCAAACCCGGAGATTCATTTCAAGACGACCGGCCCGGAAATCTGGGACGACACGGACGGCCAGGTGGATGTGTTTGTGGCCGGCGTGGGCACGGGCGGAACCATCACGGGCGTTTCGCGCTACCTGAAGTCAAAGGGCCGGGCGGTGACCAGCGCGGCCGTGGAACCGGCGTCATCGCCGGTGCTCAGCGGCGGCGCGCCGGGCAAACACAAAATTCAGGGCATCGGCGCGGGTTTCAAACCCGATGTGCTGGACCTCGGCGTGGTGGACCGCATCGAGACCGTCACCGACGATGAGGCGTTTGAAACGGCACGGCGGCTGGCCAAAGAAGAGGGCATCATCAGCGGCATCAGCTGCGGCGCCGCAGCCGCCGTGGCGGTCCGGCTGGCGAACCTGGATGAATTTGCGGGCAAGACCATTGTGGTGGTGCTCCCCGACTCGGGTGAGCGCTACCTCTCCACACCGCTGTTCCAGAGCTGACACAAGAGCGACACACAAACAAACTGAAGATAATTTGCGAAAGGGACTTCTCATGAGCGACACGAATTTTGGACTGGGAACACTGTCACTGCATGCGGGACAGGTGCCCGACCCCACCACGGGGGCGCGGGCGGTGCCCATATACCAGACGACCTCCTATGTGTTTGAGGACCACAACCACGCCGCCAGCCTGTTTGCGCTGAATGCGTTCGGCAACATCTACACCCGGCTGATGAACCCCACCACGGACGTGCTGGAGAAGCGGGTGGCCGCGCTGGACGGCGGCATCGGTGCGCTCGCCGAGACGTTGGTCGACGCGATCCGCCGGCAGGGCGGCCAGGTGCTCCACCGCCAGCGCGTTGACTCGGTCGCGCCGGCGGCGGGCGGCTATCGCGTCCACACGGAGCGCAAGCGGGAGTTCGACGCCGATGTGGTCGTCTTCAACCTCCCGCCGTGGGACGCCGCGGCCCTGCTCCGCGACGCCGCGCCGCCCGCCCTGCGCCGCGCGGAGCGCCCCGCGGATGGCTGGGGCGCGTTCATGTTGTACGTGGGGCTCGACGGGTCGATCATCCCGCCCGGCGCGCCGCTCCATTACCAGGTCCTGAAGG